>CAMTOS010000055.1 GCA_947074195.1 uncultured Bacteroides sp. | reverse complement strand
TTACCGACCGTGCCTACTTGCTGTTCGAAGGAAAGATTCTGTTCCAGGGTACGCCCGAGGAACTGGCCGAGAATCCTGTAGTTCGCGAGAAATACCTGAGTAACAGCTTTGTGCTTCGTCGCAAAGACTTTATGGTTTAATCTTCAGATAGCTATATAACAAAAGCCGGATCATTCCCCGATGGAGTGATCCGGCTTTTGCTTTTCCGGGTTTGTCAGGCAGCTATCGCCGGCGTGCTGATGATAGCTTGCTGGCAGATTGGCAATAGCTGACTGACAAATTGGCCAGCGCTTGCTGGCAACCCTGCAAATAATGACAAACAAAAAAGACTTCCCTGTATAAAAACAAGAAAGTCTCTTTAAGTTTTGTTGTTGTATGATTAAGCTCTTGGTCTTGCTTCTTTCACAACCATTGTTCTGCCAAAGTATTCAGCACCATTAAGTTCTGTAATAGCTTTAGTTGCAGCTGAGTCGTCTTCCATTTCTACAAAAGCAAATCCTTTTGAGCGGCCTGTTTCACGATCTGTAATTACTTTAACTGAAGATACTGCACCGTAATCTTCCATAACTTGTTGCAAATCTGCTTCCTTAACGCGGTAGTTAAGGTTTCCGATGTAAATGTTCATAATAATGAAAAATGATAAAAATATAAATTTGAATAATAACTCTCAGAAAGATGACTGGATAAATATAGAGATTAAAAATAACAGAGAGTTTACAGGTGCTTTTCAGTTCAAGTAAAACAATGTGTGATTGTCTATCGATATAAAATACATCATCTATCTGCTACAAAGAAAAAGATTATTTTTGATATAGCTAAATATTTTTCAATTTTTCTTATTATTTATTTAACTTTTGGCTTTGCCCCTGAGAAACGAAGTAGAAATGCCAAAAACTTTTATGACTTTTTGACATGAACCGTATGGCATGATATTTGTTATACTCTCAAGAAAATGATAGCTTTGCGCATAATTTAGCCCCGATGCTTAATTCTTGTATTTGTCTCTAAATTTTCAGGAATATAATAAAAAGCATCGATTTTTTGATAAATGAAAGATTAGCGCTAATTTTGCAGCCACTTTTTAAAATAGAAACTAAGTATAAATCAAATAAATAATTGTCACAGAATGAACGTTTCATTTCAGAACATTGACAAAGTAAGCGGATTGCTTACTGTTAAAATTGAAAAAGCAGATTATCAGGAAAAAGTTGATAAAGCTTTAAAGTCTATGCGTCTTAAAGCGCAGATGCCAGGTTTCCGTAAAGGAATGGTACCTATGAGCATGATCAAAAAAATGTACTACAAATCAGCGATGGCAGAAGAAGTAAACAAACTTTTGTCTGAATCTGTATACGATTATATCAAAAACAACAACCTAAGCATTTTGGGTGAGCCTCTTCCAAACGAAGATAAACAACCATTGGTTGATTTCGATACAATGGAAGAATTCGAATTCTTGTTCGATATCGCTCTTGCTCCTGAAATTCCATCTACAGTAGATGCTTCTGATAAAGTTCCTTACTATACTATCGAAGTTTCTGACGAAATGGTGAAAGCTCAGATCGACAGCTACGCTCAGCGTAAAGGTAAACACGAAAAAGTTGATGCTTATCAGGACAATGATATGCTGAAAGGTCTTATCGCTGAACTTGACGAGAACGGTACTACTAAAGAAGGCGGTATTCAGGTAGAAGGTGCTGTATTGATGCCATCTTACATGAAGAACGACGAGCAGAAAGCAATCTTTGCTGATGCGAAAGTAAACGATGTATTGGTATTCAACCCAAGCGTTGCTTATGATAACAACGATGCAGAAGTAGGTTCTTTGCTTCATATCACTAAAGAAGAAGCTGCTGATGTAAAATCTAACTTCAGCTTCCAGGTAAACGAAATCACTCGTTATGTACCAAGTGAACTGAACCAGGAATTGTTCGACGAAGTATTCGGTGAAGGTACTGTAAAATCAGAAGAAGAATTCGCTGCTAAAGTAAGAGAAACTCTTGCAGCACAATTCGGTCCTGATGCAGATTACAAATTCATGGTAGATATGCGCGCTCTTCTTACAGAAAAAGCGGGTAATGTAGAATACCCTGATGCTTTACTGAAACGTATCATGTTGCTTAACAACCAGGAAAAAGGCGAAGAATTTGTAGAAGCTAACTACGCTGACAGCCTGAAAGAACTGACATGGCATCTGATTAAAGAAGAATTGGTGAAAGCTAACGAAATTAAAGTAGAGCACACTGAAATTCTTGAAACTGCTAAGAATGCAGTAAAAGCTCAGTTCGCTCAATACGGAATGCTTACTATTCCAGACGATGTACTGACTCAGTACGCTAACGAAAGCTTGAAAAAGAAAGAACAGGTAGAAGCTTTAGTAGGTCGTGTTGTTGAAATGAAACTTGCTGCTGCTCTTAAAACTCAGGTAACACTTGAACCTAAGACAGTATCGCTTGACGAATTCAACAAGATGTTCGAATAAGAACTGCTTACAAGATAACTAACACTAAAGAAACACAGAGTTTTTATTGAATATAACTCTGTGTTTTTTTGTGATTTTCTGCGTTCTTTTGTTTCTTTGTAAATTATATAATAACAAGAAAGGAGTTTAAACATGGATGATTTTAAAAAATATGCAACCAAACATTTAGGCATGAACAGCCTTGCTTTGGATAGTGTCATTAAGTCGCAAGCCGGATATTTGAACCCATATATATTGGAAGAGCGTCAGCTCAATGTAACTCAGCTTGATGTATTTTCGCGTTTGATGATGGACCGCATTATCTTCCTCGGAACAGAAGTAAATGACTATACTGCCAATACACTGCAAGCGCAATTATTATATCTTGATTCGGTAGATCCGGGTAAAGATATTTCAATCTATATCAATTCACCCGGTGGTTCGGTATATGCCGGATTGGGTATCTACGATACAATGCAGTTTATTTCGAGTGATGTGGCAACGATCTGTACAGGTGTGGCAGCTTCTATGGCTGCAGTATTGCTTGTGGCAGGTGCTGAAGGCAAACGTTCTGCACTGAAACACTCGCGCATCATGATTCACCAGCCAATGGGTGGTGCTCAGGGACAAGCATCGGATATCGAAATTACCGCTCGTGAAATTCAAAAACTGAAGAAAGAACTTTATACAATCATCGCCGAACATTCGCATACTGACTTTGATAAAGTATGGAAAGATTCAGATCGCGATTACTGGATGACTGCCGAAGAAGCGAAAGCTTATGGTATGGTTGACGAAGTTTTGCTTAAGAAATAATCATGGCTGAATCAAAATCAAATAAAAAAAGATGTAGTTTCTGTGGTCGTACCGAGAATGAGGTGAGTTTTCTTATCACCGGAATGAACGGTTACATTTGCGACAGCTGTGCTACACAAGCCTATGAGATCACCCAGGAGGCAATCGGTTCTAAACCGACTGTCAAAGGGGCGAAACTCAGCATGACCGAATTGCCTAAACCGGTTGAAATCAAACAATTTCTGGATCAATACATCATTGGTCAGGACGATGCCAAACGTTTTCTTTCTGTATCTGTATACAATCACTATAAACGTCTGCTTCAGAAAGAAAGCGGCGATGATGTAGAGATCGAAAAATCAAACATCATAATGGTGGGTAGCACCGGTACAGGTAAAACCCTTTTGGCCCGTACTATTGCAAAGTTGCTTCATGTACCATTTACTATCGTCGATGCAACGGTTCTGACCGAAGCTGGTTATGTAGGTGAAGACATCGAGAGCATTCTTACCCGTCTGCTCCAGGTGGCCGATTATAATGTAAACGAAGCCGAGCAGGGAATTGTCTTTATCGACGAAATCGATAAGATTGCCCGCAAAGGCGATAACCCTTCGATTACCCGCGACGTAAGTGGCGAAGGTGTACAGCAGGGTTTGCTTAAATTGCTCGAAGGTTCGGTAGTTAATGTTCCGCCTCAGGGTGGACGTAAGCATCCAGACCAGAAAATGATTCCGGTAAATACTAAAAATATTCTCTTTATCTGTGGCGGTGCTTTCGATGGTATCGAAAAGAAAATTGCTCAGCGTCTGAACACTCATGTGGTGGGTTACAGTGCTTCGCAAAAAACTGCACGCATCGATAAGAATAATATGATGCAGTATATCGCACCGCAGGATTTGAAATCTTTCGGACTGATTCCTGAAATCATTGGTCGTCTGCCGGTACTGACTTATCTTAATCCTCTGGATCGTACTGCATTAAGAGCAATTTTGACAGAACCTAAGAATTCTATCATCAAACAATACGTCAAATTATTTGAAATGGATGGCATTAAGCTTGAGTTTCAGAATGAAGTCTTTGAGTATATTGTAGACAAAGCAGTAGAGTATAAACTTGGTGCCCGTGGTCTTCGTTCGATTGTCGAAACCATTATGATGGATGTGATGTTCGAGATTCCTTCTGAGAAGAAAACCAGTTACGAAGTGACGTTGGAATATGCTCAGAAGCAATTTGAAAAGGCTAATGTAGCCAGATTGCAAACAGCCTGATCCTTCAGGTTCCCGACCGATTTATTAATTTTATTTATATGTCACGTACTTATCTAAATAAATATATATCTTCGATATTATTTGAGATATAATATTTGGTATTTAATAAGTTGTTTATAACTTTGTTAGGGTGTTTAATAAAAACGGATATCTTTAAGTTAAACAACAAACTGGACAAATTTTAATTAGAAAGATTACGATGGCAGAAAAAATAAATTTAACAGACCAGCTGAAGAATAATTTCGGTTTTGATAAATTTAAAGGAAATCAGGAAGCTATAATTCAGAATCTGCTCGATGGTAATGATACATTTGTATTAATGCCTACGGGCGGAGGAAAGTCTTTGTGCTATCAGCTACCCTCACTGTTAATGGAAGGTACGGCTATTGTCATCTCTCCGCTCATTGCACTGATGAAAAATCAGGTAGATGCAATGCGAAATTTTAGCGAAGAAGATGGAATAGCTCATTTTATCAATTCTTCCCTGAACAAAGGGGCCATCGATCAGGTTAAATCAGATATACTTAGTGGTAAAACGAAACTACTTTATGTTGCGCCCGAATCTTTGACAAAAGATGAATATGTGGAGTTCCTGCGCAGTGTGAAAATATCTTTTTATGCTGTAGACGAAGCTCACTGTATATCGGAATGGGGACACGATTTCAGACCTGAATACCGTCGTATACGTCCTATTATTAATGAAATAGGAAAAGCGCCGCTGATTGCTCTAACTGCAACTGCCACGCCAAAAGTACAACACGATATTCAAAAGAATCTGGGGATGACGGATGCCCGTGTATTCAAGTCTTCCTTTAATCGACCCAATCTTTATTACGATGTACGCCCCAAGACAGTTAATGTAGATAAAGATATTATCAAACACATTAAAGCGAATCCTGAGAAATCGGGAATCATCTATTGTCTGAGTCGCAAAAAAGTAGAGGAACTTGCCGAAATATTGCAGGCAAACGGCATTAACGCCCGTGCCTACCATGCCGGAATGGATTCGGCTACAAGAACACATAATCAGGATGACTTCCTGATGGAGAAAATTGATGTGATTGTGGCTACGATTGCTTTTGGTATGGGTATTGATAAACCGGATGTGAGATATGTAATTCACTACGATATCCCGAAAAGTCTGGAAGGCTACTATCAGGAAACAGGTAGAGCCGGCCGTGATGGCGGAGAAGGGCAGTGTATTACGTTCTATACGAATAAAGACTTGCAGAAACTCGAAAAGTTTATGCAAGGCAAACCTGTAGCAGAACAGGAAATTGGTAAGCAGCTTCTGTTAGAAACGGCTGCGTATGCCGAATCTTCTGTATGTCGCCGAAGAGCATTATTGCATTATTTCGGTGAAGAATATACAGAAGAAAATTGTGGTAATTGTGACAACTGTTTAAATCCCAAAAAGCAAGTGGAGGCTCAAGAATTATTATGTACTGTAATCGAAGCGATTACGGCTGTAAAAGAAAATTTTAAAGCTGATTATATTATTGATGTTCTTCAGGGTAGAGAAACCTCTGAAGTGCAGGCTCATCTTCATGAAGATTTAGAAGCGTTTGGTTCGGGCATGGGTGAAGAAGATAAAACCTGGAATGCTGTAATCAGACAGGCATTAATAGCCGGCTACCTGAGTAAAGATGTAGAGAATTACGGTCTGTTGAAGGTAACACCGGAAGGACATAAGTTTCTGAAAAACCCAAAACCTTTCAAGATCACCGAAGACAATGATTTCGACGAAGTAGAAGAGGAAACTCCTGCTCGTGGCGGCGGTTCGTGCGCTGTGGATCCGGGGTTGTATTCTATGTTGAAAGATTTACGCAAGAAGCTTTCCAAGAAACTGGAAGTGCCGCCTTACGTGATTTTCCAGGATCCTTCTCTCGAAGCCATGGCTACTATTTATCCGGTAACTACTGATGAGCTTCAGAATATTCCAGGCGTTGGTGCTGGTAAAGCAAAACGTTATGGTGATGAGTTCTGTAAATTAATCAAGCGTCATTGTCAGGAAAATGAGATAGAACGTCCGGAAGATTTGCGTGTGCGCACTGTAGCCAACAAATCTAAAATGAAGGTTTCTATCATTCAGTCTATCGACCGCAAGGTGGCTCTCGATGATATCGCTTTGTCGAAAGGTATTGAGTTTGGCGATTTGCTCGATGAGGTAGAAGCAATTGTTTATTCAGGCACTAAACTGAATATTGATTACTTCCTCGATGAGATTATGGATGAAGATCATATGCTCGATATCTATGATTATTTCAAGGAATCTACTACAGATAACATAGCTGATGCATTGAAAGAACTTGGCGAAGATTTCAGTGAAGAAGAGGTGAGATTGGTTCGTTTGAAGTTCATCTCTGAAATGGCTAACTAAAATAAGCATTTTCTTTGCGAAAAAATTGTTGCGTGCAACTATACGGTAAGCGAAAAAACCGTATATTTGCACGCAATAAATTTTTAAACATAATTCTATGTCGTTTATTGCTGATAAAATTGTAATGGACGGATTAACGTATGATGATGTATTGTTGATCCCCGCTTATTCTGAAGTTTTACCGCGCTCTGTCGATCTGACAACCAAATTTTCTAAGAACATCGAGTTGAAAATTCCTTTCGTAACAGCCGCTATGGATACTGTTACCGAGGCAAAAATGGCTATTGCTATAGCCCGCGAAGGTGGTATTGGTGTAATTCACAAAAACATGTCTATTCGCGATCAGGCTCGTCAGGTTGCTTCTGTAAAACGTGCTGAAAACGGAATGATCTATGATCCGGTAAGCATCAAGAAAGGTTCTACAGTTTATGACGCACTGGCTTTAATGGCCGAATATAAGATTGGTGGTATTCCTGTGGTTGATGATGAAAATCACCTGGTAGGTATCGTAACCAACCGCGATTTGCGTTTCGAGAAAGATATGAACAAACATATCGACGAGGTAATGACGAAAGAGAATCTGATTACTACTAAACAGTCTACCGATCTTGAATCTGCTTCGCAAATTCTTCAACAATATAAAATCGAAAAACTTCCTGTAGTCGATAAAGATAATAAGCTCATCGGATTGGTGACTTATAAAGATATCACAAAAGCTAAAGATAAGCCAATGGCTTGTAAAGACGAAAAAGGTCGTCTTCGTGTGGCTGCCGGTGTTGGTGTTACTGCCGATACTTTCGAACGTATGCAGGCTTTGGTTGATGCCGGAGTAGATGCTATCGTTATCGATACAGCTCACGGTCACTCAAAAGGAGTAATCGATGCGTTGAAAGAGGCAAAAAGACGTTTCCCTAATATTGATATCGTTGTAGGTAATATCGCTACTGCTGATGCTGCCCTTGCACTTGCCGAAGCTGGAGCTGATGGTGTGAAAGTAGGTATCGGACCTGGTTCTATTTGTACAACACGTGTGGTTGCCGGTGTAGGTGTACCTCAGTTAAGTGCAGTTTACGATGTGGCTAAAGCATTGAAAGGTACCGGTATTCCTTTGATCGCCGATGGTGGTCTGCGTTACTCTGGTGACGTGGTAAAAGCTATCGCTGCAGGCGGATTCTGTGTAATGATTGGTTCACTGGTTGCAGGTACTGAAGAAAGTCCGGGTGAAACTATCATCTTCAATGGCCGTAAATTCAAATCATACCGTGGTATGGGTTCACTGGAAGCAATGGAAAATGGTTCGAAAGACCGTTACTTCCAGAGTGGTGAAGTGGATGTGAAGAAGCTTGTACCAGAAGGTATTGCTGCCCGTGTACCATACAAAGGTTCTTTGTTCGAAGTGATCTATCAGTTGTCTGGTGGTCTTCGTGCTGGTATGGGTTATTGCGGTGCACAAAACATCGCTCAGCTAAATGATGCTAAATTTACACGTATCACTAATGCAGGTGTAATGGAAAGTCATCCGCATGATGTAACAATTACAAGTGAATCGCCAAACTATAGCCGTCCTGAATAACCGTTTCGGTTAAAAGATATATAAAGGTGTGCCCTCTGAATGAGTGGCGCACCTTTTTGCTTTCATGCCATACAATTTTTTATCACGATTTACGTTTAAAGCAACATAAGATAAAGAATCATTTTATGAAGAAGAATCTGCTTTTGGCTATGGCCTGTTTAGCGTGCTCAAATTATGTAACGGCTCAGAACGATCCTGTGTTAATGCGTATTAACGACAGTGATATTACTAAGTCTGAGTTTGAATATATCTACAATAAACACAATTCTCAGAATGTACTCGAGAAAAAAGATTTGTCAGATTATCTTCAGCTCTTTATCAACTTCAAACTAAAGGTAAACGATGCCCGTCAGGCAGGTATTGATACTTCTTTAGCTTTTCGTGATGAACTGGCCGGATATCGTATGCAGGTGGCCAAATCTTATCTGACTGATGAAGCTGCCGAAGAGGCCTATGTCAAAGATCAGTACGAAGAGGTGAAGAAAAGTGGTAAAGCACATCGCATCAAGTTTGTTCAGATCTTCCGTCATTTGCCACAGAATATGACACAGCGCCAGATTCAGTCTGCCGAGAATCAGATGGACTCGATATATCGTGTTATTCAGTCACAGCCAAACGTGAAGTTTGAAAACTTTGTCAATCAGTTTTCAGACGATAACCGCACATTAACGATTAGCTATCTTCAAACTCCGGAGTCTTTCGAAAATGTTGTTTTTGCTCTTCCGGTAGGTGAGATTTCTAAACCCTTCTTTTCACCCTATGGTATTCATATTGTAAAAGTCCTTGATCAGGGCGATTTGCTGACAATAAATGAATTGAAGAAAGAACTCGAAACACGTGCTCTGCGTCGTGACGGATATACTATTGGTACGGGATTAATGATTGAACGATTGAAAAAGGAGTATAATTATACCCCCAATTTTGCAGCTCTCAACGAGCTTAAGCATTCGGGCGAGACGAAACAAACGATATTTACACTCGATGGACACTCATATGATGGTGCATTGTTTAAACAATTTGCTTCTTCGCACCCTATGGCGTTACAACAACAGTTAAATGCATTTACGGCAAAGTCTGTCTTAGATTATGAGAACAGCATGCTTGAGAAAAAATATCCGGACTTCCGATTGCTAATGCAGGAATATCATGATGGTATGCTTCTGTTCGAAATCAGTAATCAGAAAATATGGGAACAAGCACAGGCCGACGAGGCTGGTCAGTCAGCTTACTTCTATGCACACAATTCGAACTATCACTGGGATTTGCCTCGCTTTAATGGTGTAATTATCCATTGTGCGGATAAAAAAACGCTGAAACAAGTTAAAAAACAATTGAAAAAGGTTGATTCTTCGATTGATAAAAAAGTGGTTGAAAAGATGTTTAATACATCTGATAAACCACAAGTTATAGCCTCAGAAGGTATTTATGCCGTTGGTGAGAATCCATATGTGGATTATTATGTGTTTAAAGTAGGTCCGCATATTGAGATGCCATCATATACTTTTACTTATACTTATGGTCGCAAACAAAAGGGGCCGGCCGATTATAAGGAAGTAAAAGGACAGGTAATTGCTGATTATCAAAATTACCTTGAAGACCAGTGGGTGAAGCAATTACGTGCTAAATCGCGGGTTGAAATTAACCAAGAGGTTTTAAAAACAGTTAATAATGACTGATGCCTCAAATTAATGTACTATCTTCGTAATCACTATCCACGTGTAAATTTTTGAAGACAATGCGAATAATTTGTCTCTTGGCCGTTATAACCGTTTTTTGTACTTCGTGCACGAAACAATATGACCACGGGGGGAAAAAGCCACTTGTTGAAATAGACGGAAATTACCTTTATTACGAAGATCTGCAAACTGCTCTCCCGGCAGGGTTATCCAAAGATGACAGTCTTCTATTTGCCGAACACTACATTCAGAGTTGGGCAGAAGATGTATTGCTTAGTAGTAAAGCCGCAAGTAATATTCCGAACAATGCAGAGATTGAACGACTGGTTTCAAACTACCGTAAATCTCTGGTCTTACACTCCTATCAGCAACAGCTGATTTCACAAAAACTCTCTAAAGACATTTCTGAACAGGAACTGAACGAATTTTACGAGAATAACAAAGATTTATTCAAACTGGATTATTCGTTGGTGAAAGGACTTTTGCTTAAGGTTCCATTGAATGCGCCGCGTCTGAATGATGTGCGCAAATGGTATAAATCCGATTCACAGGAATCATTGGATCAGCTTGAGAAGTATAGTTTCCAGAATGCTGTGAAATACGAATACTTTCGTGATAACTGGATACCTGTATCAGAAATATCAGATTTGCTGCCGCTAAGTATTACCGATCTGGAAGAGCAGTTGGATAAAAATAAGAATATTGAGCTTCAGGATTCATTATATCGCTACTTTTTGGCTGTAAACGATTACCGTGAAAAGGGAGGTGAAGAACCTTTGGAATTTGCACGTGGCGAGGCTAAAGAAATGCTTATAAATATCAAACAGGTTGATTTTATGAGACAGGTAAAAGATGATTTATACCGACAAGCTGTAAAAAGAAACAAGATTAAACATAATTATTAGAACCGAAGAATGAAGAGAATGAATAACTTTAAATGGGTGATTCTATTTGTATTGACCCTATGCTTCAGTACTACTATGCACGCACAAGACAATGTTATTGATGAGGTGGTATGGGTAGTTGGCGACGAGGCTATCTTAAAGTCAGAAGTAGAAGAGGCACGTCTTAGTGCTCTTTATGAAGGACGTCGTATAGATGGTGATCCATATTGTGTAATTCCTGAAGAAATTGCTATTCAGAAGTTGTTTTTGCATCAGGCGAAACTCGATAGTATCGAAGTGGCAGATGCAGAAGTAATTCAGCGTGTAGATTATATGACGAATCAATGGATTCAGATGCTGGGCTCACGCGAGAAAATGGAAGAATACTTCTTTGAGCAACAAAATAAAACTCCATCGCAGATTCGCGAAACGATGCGTGAAAATGCGCGCGAAGGTTTGACTGTACAGAAGATGCAGCAGAAACTGGTAGGTGATATTAAAGTAACTCCTGCTCAGGTACGTCGCTACTTTAAAGATCTTCCGGCTGACAGTATTCCTTTCATTCCTACGCAGGTGGAAGTACAGATCATTACCATGCAACCTCGTATTCCTCAATCAGAGATTGACGATGTGAAAGAACGTTTGCGTGAGTATGCTGATCGTGTAAACAATGGTGAAACAGATTTCTCTGTATTGGCTCGTCTTTACAGTGAAGACCGTGGTTCGGCAATGCGTGGCGGTGAAACAGACTTTATGGGTAAAGGTATTATGGACCCCGCTTATGCAGCTGTAGCATTCAGTTTACAGGATCCTACCAAAGTATCTAAAATCGTAGAGTCTGAATTCGGTTATCACATCATCCAGCTGATTGAAAAGCGCGGTGATCGTGTAAATACGCGTCACATTCTTCTTCGTCCTAAAGTTTCAGAAACAGAATTGATCGAAGCTACACAACGTCTTGATTCAATTGCTGATGATATCCGCAACAACAAATTTACTTTCGATGATGCTGCTTCGGTTCTTTCTCATGATAAAGATACCCGCAACAATCACGGTTTGATGGTGAATATGAATTCACAGGAAGCTATGGCAACTTCTCGTTTCCAGATGCAGGAACTTCCTCAGGATGTAGCGAAGATTATCGATAAAATGAACGTAGGCGAGATTTCTAATGCCTTTACAATGATCAGCGAAAAAGATGGTAAAGAAGTTTGTGCCATCGTTAAGCTTAAAACTCGCATCAACGGGCACAAGGCTACCATCTCTGATGACTATCAGGCATTGAAAGAGATTGTGATGGATCAGCGTCGCGAAGAGATTATTCAAAAATGGATTCTTGAGAAACAACGTCACACTTATGTTCGTATCAACGATAACTGGCGTGGCAATTGCGAATTCAAGTATCCGGGATGGATTAAAGATTAATAATGGGAGTAAACAAAATAAAGCGTTTTCTGACTATTGTATGCTGCCTTGGCGGCATACTCTTTATGTGGGCTCAAGGGCAGTCACCGGCCGGCGAGGATCCCAAGAAGACTAAGATTATTCTGCTTCATGCCAATGAGGGACAGGCGGACAAAATTACTATGCCCGATGTACAGATACTTGTGGGCGATGTGAGATTGCGTCACGACAGCATGTATATGTTTTGTGACAGTGCGCTGATCTTCGAAAAGACCAATTCGCTCGAAGCATTTGGCAATGTGCGTATGGAGCAGGGTGATACCCTTTTTATGTTTGGTGATTATCTTTATTATGATGGTCTGACACAGCTTGCTGAATTGCGCGAGAATGTGAAGATGATCAACAATGATGTAACTCTCCTTACAGACAGTTTTAATTACGACCGTCTGTACGATTTGGGCTACTATTTCGAAGGTGGTATCCTGATGGATCCTGAGAACGTACTTACTTCGGACTGGGGTGAGTATAGTCCTGCCACAAAGATATCTGTATTCAATCATGATGTGAAGTTGGTGAACCCTCAGTTCGTTCTGACTTCGGATACGTTGAAATATAATACAGAATCGAAAATCGCAACAATACTTGGTCCATCTGATATTGTGAGCGATGACAATCATATTTATTCTGAAAGAGGCATTTACAATACCGTATTGAATCAGGCTGAATTGCTGGATCGTTCGGTGATTACCAATCAGGGCAAGAAACTTACCGGTGACAGTTTGTTTTATGACAGACTTTCCGGATATGGTGAAGCTTTTGATGACGTGGTGATGACTGACAGTATCAATATGAATATGTTGACAAGTGATTATATCTATTATAATGAACTTATTGACAGCGCATTTGCTACAAAAAGGGCACTTGCTATTGAATATTCACAGGGGGACAGTCTGTATCTTCATGCTGATACACTGATGCTAACTACCCGTTACATGCAAACCGATTCAGTTTATCGAATCATGAAAGGTTATCATAAGGTTCGAATGTTCAGAAGTGATGTGCAGGGTGTTTGTGACTCTATTGTCTATATTACCAAAGATTCTTGTCTGACCATGTATTCTGACCCTATTCTCTGGAATTACGATCAGCAGTTGTTGGGTGAGGAGATCAAGGTTTATATGAATGATAGCACCATCGACTGGGCGCATATCATCAATCAGGCTTTGGCAGTAGAGATGAAAGATTCAACAAACTACAATCAGATTTCCGGTCGCGAAATGAAAGCGTATTTCGAGAATCAGGAGATGAAGAAAGTAGAGGTAATTGCTAATTTATTGTTAATCTTCTATGTGGAAGAACAAGATAGTACAATGATTGGTTTAAATTATGGTGAAGGTAGTTTACTGCACCTTTTTCTGAATGAAGGGAAAATGGAGAAAGCAGTGATGATAGGACAATCAAATGGTACGCTTTATCCGATGGATCAGATTCCACCCGATAAGCTACGATTGCCCACTTTTGCCTGGTTCGACTACATCAGGCCTTTAAACAAAGATGATTTGTTTGAATGGCGTCCTAAACGAGCCGGTTCCGAGTTGCAGAAAACAACCCGTAAACCGACTTCTACAACGAGTAAACGAGATTTAATAAGATAGCATATGGCATTCGGATTGTTTAAAAGTGGGGTAGGTAAACCACGCGGTTTTAAGCATCAGTACATCTATTATGATGAGCGTAAAGAAAAGCTCGATAAGATGGAAGACAGCGTAAAACGCGAGATGGGCATTCTACCCGAAAAAGAATTCTCCCCGGAAGATCTTCGTGGAAAATTTGTCGAAGGTACTACGCATTTGAAGAGAAGAAAAGAGAGTGGCCGCAAACCGGTACACCTTGGAATCTTTATTCTTTTGTTGCTTGGACTGGTTTATGTTTGGTACGGTATTTCTACCGGCGACTGGACATTTCAATTCCCGGCTTACTAATGTACTTTGTTCTAATTTCATAATTCAGACTTTGTTCGTAAAAGAAATCATTTCATAAACGGATTACTCTGATTACATACCCTAAACTTTTCTTTTGAAGTATTTGCTGTGTAGTCTGCGTAATCCGTTTTTTTATATCTATTCTTATTGCTAAGACTATGAGTGATATTATACAGCTATTACCCGATTCAGTAGCGAATCAGATTGCAGCCGGAGAAGTAATTCAACGTCCGGCATCTGTTGTAAAAGAGTTAGTCGAAAATGCACTTGACGCCGGTGCATCCAATATTCATGTATTGATTACTGATGCCGGAAAAACATCTATTCAGGTGATAGATGATGGAAAGGGTATGTCGGAAACCGATGCCCGCTTATCGTTCGAGCGTCATGCCACCTCTAAGATTCGCCAGGCATCCGATCTGTTTGCGCTGACCACCATGGGCTTCCGTGGCGAGGCACTTGCTTCTATTGCAGCCGTTGCGCAGGTCGAAATGAAAACACGTCGTCCTGAAGATGAACTTGGTACGCATATCTCCATAGCAGGCTCTAAAATTGAGAATCAGGAAGCTATTGCCTGTTCTCCGGGCACCAATTTCACTATCAGCAATCTGTTCTTTAATATCCCGGCGCGACGCAAATTCCTGAAAGCCAACTCTACCGAATTAAGCAACATCATCGCCGAATTTGAACGAATCGCTCTGGTTCATCCCGAAGTTTCGTTTACTCTCCATAGCAACGATACTGAGTTGTTTAATCTTCCTGCTTCAGCGCTTCGTCAGCGTATTATTGCCATCTTTGGTAAAAAGCTGAACCAACAACTGCTCAATGTCGATGTAAATACTTCTTTGGTGAAGTTATCGGGCTATATTGCCAAACCAGAGACTGCCCGTAAAAAAGGGGCGCATCAATACTTCTTTGTCAATGGTCGTTTCATGAAACATCCTTACTTTCACCGTGCGGTGATGGATGCTTATGAAAAACTTATTCCTACCGGCGAGCAGGTTTCGTATTTCCTCTATTTTGAAATAGATCCGGCCAACATCGATGTGAATATTCATCCGATGAAAACCGAAATTAAATTCGAGAATGAGCAGGCTATCTGGCAGATTGTAGCTGCAGCAGTGAAAGAATCACTCGGTAAATTTAATGCAATACCTACTATCGATTTCGATACAGAAGATCGTCCTGATATTCCTATGTTTAGTACAGACTTTCCAGTTGAACCGCCAAAGCCTTCCTTTGATACCGGGTTCGATCCTTTTAAAGCTGCCTCTCCGGTTCGTAGTTTCACTAGCAACGAGAGTGTGTCGACTGGTAATAGTGTGGGAAGTGCAATGAATCGTAGTTCGTCATCTTCTGCCTCTGAGGGTCATAACTATTCTCGCTCTTCAGCAATGACCGACTGGGAAGATCTTTATAGTGGTGTCGAGAAATCGAGCAAGCTCAATAATTTTGGCTTCGAAGAAGCTCCACAAGATGATTTCGAGACTGATGAATCGATTATCGAAATTGCTCCCCAGGAAGAAGTGATGGTCGCTACTTTTTATGGTGAAAATCAGTTTTTAGAGAAGAGTGGATTGCATCTTCAGTTGAAAGGCCGCTTTATTCTTACCTCTGTGAAATCGGGTTTGATGCTGATCGATCAGCATCGTGCACATGTGCGAGTTCTTTTTGATCGCTATATGGCTCAGATCACCGAACGTCAGGGTGTTTCTCAAGGTGTTTTATTCCCGGATATATTACAGGTCATTCCTTCACAGGTGCCGGTTTTAGAGAGCATTATGGATGATTTGAACGGAGTAGGTTTTGAGTTGAGTAATTTAGGTGGGGGCAGTTATGCCATAAACGGCGTACCTTCGGAACTTGAAGGTGTAAATGCTCCTGATCTTATTACCCGGATGCTTCATGCTGCCATCGAGAAAGGCGGACAAGTTCGTCAGGAAGTGCAACAGCAGGTGGCATTGACCATGGCAAAAGCCTCGGCTATAGTTTACGGGCAAGTATTGACCAATGATGAGATGCTAAATCTTGTCGATGATCTTTTTAGTTGTACTTCACCGAATTATACGCCTGATGGTAAGATTGTATTGGCTACTATAAAAGAGGAGGAGATTGAAAAGTTGTTTAAATAAAATATGATAAATTCCTTATATCTGCATGTGATATGTTATATGACGCCTGCAGTCAGGTATAAATTGTCTTATAACCGGGCACATAGTTTTGTGCCTAAAGATGAGATTGGTCTTATTCATCAGGGTATAGTTACTTTATTTGGCTTACAACTTTCTGCGATTCCCTGCATATTGGTTGTTTTTATAGGGAATGGAATATATAAATATTCTGTAAAAACTCCTCTTTGCATTTTAATGATAGTGTCTTTCCTTATTGCTTTCATTATTATGCATATCGCTAAAAAAAGAGGCTATTATGCAGCTTTAATAGAAGAAGCTGACGAAATGACATTGAAGGAGCATCGGAAACGGAAAAAGAGGCTTCTCTTAACTTCTTTTCTTCGGTATTTATTGCCATTTATATTAAGTTTAAGTGTGTCTATTCTCTCTAATTTCATTTGATAAATAGTATGATCAGCTATATAAATACAAAGCCCCGCTATATCATAAATTGAATAGCGGGGCTTTGGAATATTTTAATTGAGATTACTCTTGAAAACGTTTGGCTTGTTCATCAATAAAGCTCATATCTTCAAAGTAGTTAATCTTCATTGCACTACGAACTTCTGAAAGTGTTTCAGCAGCAACTTCACGTGCAGTTTCACAGCCTTTTCTCAGCATCTCGTAGATGGCAGGAATATCTTTTTCAAGTTCTTTGCGGCGTTCGCGGATTGGTCCGAGTTCTTCTTCCATAATTGCTCCAAGGAATCTCTTCACTTTCATATCGCCTAAACCACCGCGTTGATAGTGCGCCTTAAGTTCATCAAGGTTAGCATATTCCGGCAGATAACGTTCAAAGTGTTCAGGGCGGCAGAAAGCATCAAGATAAGTAAATACAGTGTTACCCTCGATCTTACCCGGATCTTCAACGCGGATATGGTCAGGATCGGTATACATGCTCTTTACTTTCTTCTGCAATTCTTCTGCTGTTTCAGAAAGGTAAATACAGTTGCCCAATGATTTACTCATTTTAGCTTTACCATCTAATCCAGGCAGGCGAAGACAAGCGGCATTGTCTGGTAAAAGGATTTCTGGTTCAATCAGAGTTTCACCATAGATATGGTTAAAGCGGCGAACGATTTCGTTAGTCTGCTCCAGCATCGGTTTCTGGTCTTCACCAACAGGAACTACAGTGCCTTTAAATGCAGTAATATCGGCTGCCTGACTGATAGGATATGTAAAGAAACCAACAGGAATACTGTTGTTCTCGAAATTACGCATCTGAATTTCAGTCTTTACTGTAGGGTTGCGTTGCAGTCGCGAAACGCTTACAAGATTCATATAGTAGAATGAAAGCTCGCATAGTTCTGCAATTTGAGACTGAATAAAGATTGTCGTTTTAGCAGGGTCGATGCCACAAGCCAGATAGTCGAGTGCAACCTCGATAATGTTCTGGCGAACCTTTTCGGGATTGTCTACATTATCTGTCAATGCCTGTGCATCGGCAATCATAATAAATATCTTATCGAACTCACCTGAGTTCTGAAGTTCGACTCTTCTTTTAAGTGAGCCAACATAGTGGCCAATATGCAGTTTGCCGGTTGGTCTGTCACCGGTTAAAATCACTTTCTCCTTTTTCATGGGTAATCTTAATTCTTATATTTAATAGGCTGACAAAGATAGAGATAAAAACCGAATTACAGAAAAAACTCATCTTTCTATTAGGTAATAATGTTTTAGTTAAACTCTATTTTATTCGCTTATTTGTGACTGATATCATGAAATAAAACCGAACAAAAACCGTGATGATTGAGTTTTATATATAGATACCTTTTTATTTTATTATGAAATAACATAAAGTAAAACTCTTAAATCAAAACAAAATGGGAAGTAAATATTTAATCAATAAATTTGTTTGGCAACTCATTGCTATTTGGTGGTTCATTCAGGGCTTTTTCTGTTATGGTCATTCTGATATGATGTTTGCCACAATTGGGGGTGCAGTTATGCTGCTTGCCTTTATTCTGTTTGTTACACGTTTTAGTGTAATAAGATCCATATGCAATGTAATGCTGGTATTTTATATGATTCTTTTTTTCGGACTTAGCATTTTGTTACTGCGAAATTATGATGTTCGCGGATTGAGTATCACCATGATATGTATATCTATTATTAATATTCCGGTTATAGTATATACCCTAAAAGTCTCTACTCTGAGTGATATTAAACGGTACAAAATTTTTGGAAACGGGAAATAATAGCTTTCTTTAGAACATTAATTATTGTTTTAAGAATATGCTTATACTATTATCCTGTGCCAAAACCATGGCTACTGGTACCAAACAAAAAGTACCTTTTGATACTTTGCCTCGTTTTCAGAATGAGGCTAATGAAATTGCGCTCGAAATGTCGCAATATAGTGTAGAGCAGCTGGAAAAACTTCTGAAAATAAATTCCAAAATCGCAGTCGAGAATTATCAGCGCTATCAGCATTTTCATGCCGAAGATCAGCTTCTGATGCCTGCCTTACTGGCTTATACGGGTATCGTCTTTAAAAAACTTAATCCAAAAGACTTTACTCCTGCCGACTTCGACTATGCCCAAAAACACCTGCGCATCACCTCTTTTTGCTATGGCTTATTGCGTCCTTTCGACCGGATCACAACTTATCGCCTCGAAGGAGATGTAAAGCTTCCAGGAATGGGGGGTATTTCGCTGTTCAATTATTGGAAGAATAAATTAACCGATGCTTTTATAGAAGATATAAAGGCTGCGGGCGGTATACTGGTAAATCTTGCCAGCGATGAAATGCGGGGATTGTTCGATTGGGCAAAGGTGCAACGAGAAGTCACTATTATCACTCCTGAATTTCAGGTATGGAAAGGCGATCAGCTTAAAACAATTGTGATTTATACAAAAATGATGCGTGGAGAAATGACGCGATATATTTTGAAAAACCATATAGAAGATCCTGAACTTCTGAAGAATTTTACTTCAGAAGGGTTTGAGTTTAATGCAGAACGTTCAGAAAAGTCGCGTTTGCTATTCACACTGGGTTAACATCAATAATTGAATAAGAGATGACTGAATTAGAGAAAATGAGATCACAGGAGCTTGCCGATATGAGCGATGCTGCCGTTCAGGAGAGTTTTAAACATGCCAAAGGGGTTCTGGTTAAGTTCTGCAATATGACTGCATATGATGCAGATTATCGTGAAGTCTTGGAGCAACTTATACCGGGTTTCCCTAAAAGTTCTGTACTTACCCCGCCATTCTTTTGCGATCATGGTCATGGTATTGTGGTAGGTGAAGATGTTTTTATCAATGCCAACTGTACTTTTCTGGATGGTGGACTTATAACAATTGGCGATCGTACACTGATAGGGCCGAATGTTCAGATCTATACACCCAATCATCCTATGGATTATATAGAAAGACGTAAGCCGATTGAGACTTCCTATCCTGTAACAATTGGAGAAGATTGCTGGATTGGAGGTGGTGCAATACTCTGTCCTGGCGTGAAAATTGGCAAAAGATGTATCATTGGGGCGGGAAGTGTCGTCACTAAAGATTTGCCCGATGATGTGGTTGCGGTGGGAAATCCGGCAAAAGTCATAAAAAAGAATGAAAAATAATTTTAGGCTTTAAGTGTTGGAAATCAGGTGTGTAAGAAAAATGATAGAAAAAAGTTAGAAAAATAATTGCAGAAAGTTTTGGAAGTCTCAAAAAATGCCATACCTTTGCATCGCTTTTGAAACGGAAGTGTACGGGCGCTTAGCTCAGCTGGTTCAGAGCATCTGGTTTACACCCAGAGGGTCAGCGG
>CAMTOS010000054.1 GCA_947074195.1 uncultured Bacteroides sp. | reverse complement strand
TTTGCATCCTGTGTTTCCTGATACATAGTTTCTCCATCATCATATTTCAATTTAGTTTTAGAATAATCAGCATATTCATATTCCACACCAATTGCAGCAACTGTACCAATCGTATAACCTAAACTCAGGTTATATTTCCATGGAGTAACGATTTTATTTACAGTTTCGCTGCGCATCTCGTAACCATTAGCATCTTGTGTAAAAGTACTGCCCGATTTTGCTACTATTTCATCGTTTTCAAAGATATCGACATCATAATCAACCATTGCACGACCATATTCAGTCAATCGGTAGAATGTTGGAGTATGAACTGCAGCACCAATACGGAAAGGTGAATCTGCAAAAGGACGAACAATCATCCCTAATTTCAAGTCAACTCCACTACCCTTTTGGCTATAATGATTATTTAGTGTATAACCACCAGCCGTATACCAGTCGGCTCCGTCTTTATAGAAAAAATCTTCTGAATAACTGCTGTTGCGGGTATAGTCAAGATAATATACACCCAATGTTGCACCCAGATATACACGATCATAAAGATTGAAGGCAATATTGAAATCGAATTCATTCAAACCACCACGTTCGCGTGAGCGATATACACCATCTACTTCGTCACCTGCAACATAGAATGAATCGAATGAGCCGTTTCCATTTGGATCGATCAGGTATGAGTCATAACCCAGAATACCTAACCAGGGCACTGAAGGATCAAAGTAAGCGTTATTTGCTTCAAGGCCGGCAACAGTTACCCCCGAGTTGTTGGTCATTTCTGCCATTTGCTGTGTTTGAGATACTCCATAAGTACCAGACATCAGCGAATTGCGATTGAATGATTTAGTACGACGATAATTAAAACCAAAATTTACATAACGTAAAGGAGTTTGATTACCCAGTTTCTGTGTAAATACAAAACCAGCATTATCGAATGAACCAAAGAAGTTATCCAGTTCATCTTTCTGACCAAGATAATTGGTTTTCATTCCATTGTTGGCAAGTCCGAACGATACCATAAAGTCATTGCTTCGGTAAATACCGATACCGGCAGGATTGGTTGACATAGTAGTGATATCACCACCTAAAGCCCCCATAGCCCCACCCATACCAATATAACGGGCTGTACCATTTAAATCGCTTCCCATAACACGGGTTGCATCATATATTGTTGTTTGCGCACATACTGTTCCTGTCATTGCTGCAGCAAACATTATTCCTGCCATTACTTTCAATCTTTTCATCTCATAATAGATTTTACGTGAATACTTTATTATCTGCGACTGCTGCCACCACCACTGCTACGTGATGAACTACTTCCTCCACTACTTCTTGTAGAGCTGCCACTTGAGAAACTGCCACCAGAAGAACGTGAGCTGCTACCTGAAGAGTAACTTGAAGAAGAACTACGCGACGATGAATTATTGTTATTAGATGAGCGGTTGCTGCTGTTGGTAGTTGACTGACTTCTTGATGAAGAAGATTGAGAGCTGCCACGTGTATAAGAAGAATTGTTATCGCGTGAAGAAGAACTACCTGATACACGGTTTGAAGATGTACCTTCGCTATTTGTACGGGTACTACTTGGGCGTGTGTATGTATTTGTACGACGTGAAGTTGATGAAGTACCATCTACACGGGTAGTTGTATTCTGTCTGTCGGATGAATTTTCTCTCGTACCTACTACACGGCGACTTGAAGAAGTTGTTGTACTATTCGAGTTACCATTGCTTACAGTCGATGAACTTCTGCGTGAGGTAGAACCTACAGTGTTGCCTGAAGCAGAAGGACGTGTTGCAGAAGAACCGATGTTACCTGCCGGGCGTCTGTTATTATAATAAGTATTGTTCCAGTGTCCGCCACCGTGGCCACCCCAACCGGGTCCACCCCATGATGGTCCCCAGCCTGGTCTGTATCCTGGGCCCCAACCCGGGCCGCCCCAACCGGGACCGCACCAGCCTGGTCCCCAGCCGCCGCCCCAGTAACCGGGACCCCAGCCAAAACCAAATGAAGGTCCCCAGCCATAATTCCAGTTCCAGCCGAAAGAGTTCATCTGCCAGTTCCACCAAAGCGGATTTGTAAATGTAGGGAATGCATAAGCATAAAGACCGTCAGTATAGACATTCCAGTCCCATGAGTTCATACCATAAACCACATCAAAATACATTGGGCTACCAATGCTTATGGCGTATCTCGGATTTCTGAAACGAATGATGCGTTCAGCCATTTCATAATCACTCTGAGTACCGTTGAATTCACCAGTTACCCATTCGCCATCCAAATCTGAACGACGTGAATTGTTGAGGATATAGACTGTATCATTATCGTTATCTACGTCTACGTATTGAGACATAAAACGACGGTTGTATTCATCTACATCACGATCATTTATTGCATTTCCATCCTGAACAACAACGGTACTTCCCGGTGTTGTATAAATATTAGTCGTAGGAGCAGCCGGAGAGTCTGGTCTCACAGTTGTTGTCTTCTCGCTACTCTTTTTATTCTTAGAAGGTACGAAATAGAGATCGTCGGAGGCATTCTGAGCCATCATCCCTATCGGAAATGTTATGGCTGCCAATAATAATAAAGCAATCTTTTTCATATCTTTGTAGTATTAATTTCTGAAATATATTTTTGACAATACAAATATAATTCAGGAAAAACTTCCTTTAGAGAGAAATTCCCGATACTTAAATAGGGATTTCCCTAAAGATAAATATTCAACCAGTAAAAGTTATAATCATGAAGTATTTTGAGTGCACTTTTCATGCAACCCCTGCCAACGAAACAGTCTTCGATATCCTTAGCGCTGTGTTAGCAGAAAACGGATTTGAAAGCTTTATCCCCGAAGAGGATCATCTGAAAGCATACATTCAGCAAAGTTTGTACAATGAATTCAACCTGGAAGCAGCTCTGAATGACTTCCCTTATCCTGATGCGACCATTTCGTTTGAAATCAAGGAAGCTGAAGATAAGAACTGGAATGAAGAGTGGGAAAAGAATTTCTTTCAGCCTATTGTGATTGGTGACCAGTGTGTGATTCACAGCACTTTCCACAAGGATGTTCCTAAAGCAGATTATGATATCGTGATCAATCCGCAAATGGCTTTCGGTACCGGACATCATGAGACAACAAGTCTCTTGATTGAAGCTTTACTTAAAGAAGATTTCACTGGTAAGGATGTGCTCGATATGGGTTGTGGTACTGCAATCCTGGCTATTATGGCTTGTATGCGCGGAGCAAAGAGTTGCACGGCCATCGATATTGATGAATGGTGTGTAAGAAATTCTATTGAAAATCTTGAGCTTAACAATATTAATAATGTAACCGTAAAACTCGGTGATGCATCGGCTTTGAATGCAAAAGAAACTTATGACGTAATCATTGCAAATATCAACCGGAATATTCTGCTTGAAGATATGAAATTCTATGCTGCATGTATGCGTCCGGGCGCGACATTATATATGAGTGGTTTTTATGTAGAAGATATCCCTTTCATTAGCGATGAAGCCCGTTTATATGGTTTAAAGTTTGTACACCATACTGAAAAGAATAACTGGGCAGCTGTGAAATTTACTTTATAGTCATTTGCTTCAGATCTTCGGCTGTACCATTAAAAACATTCATATCCACATCTGTTCTTATGCCGGGAATTGTACTTCTGTCTGTATGTTGCCAGAAAGACCATTTCCCGGTATATTTCAATGAATCTACATAATAATGTGCAATCCAATAGGGATAATCATCAAAAACAGCGTCGTTAAGATGACGGTTTTTAAAATGATAAGATGTATAAATGATTGGTTTTACACCATAATGACCCTCCACAATATCCAACCACACCAACACTCTCTCCTGCAATTCCGCATAGGCCGAATGTCTGGCCTCTTCCACATCAAGAACAGGCGGTAAATCTCCGGTTTCGAGAGATACATTTTCTATAAAATTCTGTGCCTGCAAAGTCGGATCTGTCTTTGAAGAGAAAAAATGATAGGCTCCCCGTATGAAGTTATGCTCACGGGCTTTTTGGAAATTATATTGAAAAGCGGTATCTATGTGATCACCACCTTCGGTCGCTTTTATAAAGATGAATTCAATAGGGAATTTTTGCAATCTGTTCGCGGCCAATTGACTCCAGTTGACTCTGCCCTGATGATGCGAAATATCAATTCCATGTACATCATAACAACAGGGGATGCAAACATTATAGGCCATTTCACCATTACAGCCGCGCCATAAATAGCGGTAAGGACGAATAAAGAAATAATAGCCAATACAAGAGAAGAAGATGATAATCAGCATCAGCAAAACATTACGCAACCATAACGGCATACGTTTACGCCGTTTACTATTCTTCTTCCTTCCCGGTCTTTTGGTTTTTTTTTCCGGTGAAGAAGTTGTTTGCGTCTTTTTTACAGCTGCTGGCATTCCATTAAATTAAAAAATGGTAAACAGCTTATTCTGAGAGAGGCTCTAAATAGCTGTTTACCATTTTATATATAATAATATTCAGATTATTTACCTTGCTCTAATAAAAGAGTTTTTGTAGGCTGATCGCATACTGCTGAAGGACCGAAATACTGAATCGGGCCAGGATAAACAAAATCTGTACATTTAGCCCATTGTTCTCTGTTTTCTGCGAATGTTCTGAAAGGAGCACCATCCAGACGAACCAATGCTTTCTGAATAACTGGTTTCATTTCGCCGTGACGACGTTCCATGTTCATCATCATTGTAATAGGCACACCACCTGCAATCCATTCTTCAGCAGGCGAAGTTGTGTTACGTACAGATGACATATAACCTGTTTTACCATCAGCAATAAGGTTTGCTGCTGTATAACCCAGTGAATAGCAATAATCAGCATCGTAGTTAGAAGGAGCTGCACAACGACCTTCATAACCAAAGAAGTGGTGTTGAGCTGCAAATTTACCAACGAACTTGCCTTCTGCTTTCCATGTAGCAAGTTTAGTGGCTACCATTTCAGACAAAAGTTTTTCTGTTTCGATCAGTGAAACCTGAACGTTACCATGTGGGTCACGGTCTAAAGTTAGCTGACGAGCCACACCTTCTGGTAAGCTTGCATATACAGCAGCATTAGCAGGAGATAGTTTGCTGATGATATAATCGCGCTGGTGAGATTTCTTAATGTGAGAGAATTCTTCTGCATTAGCAGCAAGGAAGTCATTCAATTCAGAAATCAGACTTTTCATAGCAGGGATAAACTCTACTAAACCTTCAGGAATAAGCACAGTACCGAAGTTGTTACCATCTTTAGCACGCTCTGCCACGATCTGAGCAATGTATGTTACAACATCATCAAGTGACATATCTTTCGCTTCAACTTCTTCTGAAACGATACAAACATTTGGTTGTACCTGAAGCGCACATTCAAGAGCAATGTGAGAAGCAGAACGACCCATCAGTTTAATAAAGTGCCAGTATTTACGTGCCGAGTTACAGTCACGCTGAATGTTACCGATAACTTCAGAGTAAACTTTACATGCAGTATCAAAACCGAAAGATGTTTCAATCATTTCGTTTTTAAGGTCACCATCAATAGTTTTAGGACAACCAACTACCTGAACGCCGTAGTTTTTCGCTGCATAATATTCAGCAAGTACACAAGCATTTGTATTCGAGTCATCACCACCGATAATAACCAGTGCTTTAATATCTAATTTCTTAAGAATTTCGTATCCTTTTTCAAATTGCTCTACAGCTTCAAGTTTAGTACGTCCTGAACCGATAATATCGAAACCACCTGTATTACGGTATTCGTCGATAATTGGTGCAGTAAGTTCCATATAGTTGTGGTCAACCAAACCACCAGGGCCAAGGATAAAACCATAAAGTTTGCTGTCAGCATTCAATGATTTGATACCATCGAAGATACCAGAGATTACGTTGTGTCCGCCCGGAGCCTGACCACCAGACAAGATTACACCGACATTCATAGCCGGCAATTCAACAGCATCACCTGGTTCGAAAGTAATCAATGGCATGCCATATGTATTAGGAAAAAGCTTTTTAATTTCGTCCTGATCGGCAACAGATTGAGTAGGCGCACCAGCTACAGCTTTAACAGCTCCTTTTAGTGCTTTAGGAAGTTTAGGCTGATATGCAGCCCTTGCAATTTGCAATGCACTTTTAGTCATTTCTAATTATGTTTAAAGGTGTTAGTTTGTTCTATTTTTATATATTTAAATAGATATTTGATGCAAATTTCGTATTTTTTTCTGAAAAATAAAGGAAGTCATCTTATTTTTATGCCCCGATGCCTCTATTTTAAAGACAGATAGCCGATTTTTTAAACTCCACATTGCAAAATCGCAATTTGTTAAAATAAAACATTGAGTTACAAAAAAGAAAAAGATTGTTTAACAAAACATTTTATTACTTATGTTTGTCTTTTAATAATGATAACTTTTTTAATAAAACTTATGAAAAAGAATTTATCCCCCTGCTTTATTTTTTTTCTTTGTCTCCTAATTATCAATCCTGTGATGGCTCAGGAAGAGCAACAGCGTAAAAAAGTGGCAGTTGTGCTCAGTGGTGGTGGTGCAAAAGGTGTGGCGCACATCAGTGCACTGAAAGTTATACGAGAGGTTGGCATACCTATCGACTATCTTGTCGGAACCAGTATGGGGTCGATTGTTGCCGGACTTAGTGCCATCGGCTATACCCCCGAACAACTCGACAGTATGGTACGTGCACAGGACTGGACCTATTTACTGAGTGATAAAGTAAAGAGAAGTGAACAGAATATGGCCGAAAAGAAGGTGGCCGAGACTTATGTACTATCGCTCCCGATGAGTAAAAAAGCACGCAAGAAAGCACAGGGTGGACTTATTCAGGGGATCAATCTGAACAATCTTTTTCAGGAACTGACTATGGGATATCATGATAGTGTACATTTCAATAAATTACCTATCCCATTTGCCTGTGTTTCGGAAGATATTGTAGACGGAACCAAATATGTTTTCCATCAGGGTATTTTATCAACAGCCATGCGTTCGAGTATGTCTATTCCCGGAGTATTTACACCCATGCGCATAGATAGTATGGTTTTGGTAGACGGAGGCATGATTGATAACTACCCCGTAGATGTTGCCCGTCAGATGGGTGCCGATATCATTATCGGAGTTGATGTGCAAAACAATTTGAAACATGCCGATGAATTGAAAAGTACACCCGAGATTTTACTTCAGATTATCGGTCTGACCGGACAGCGACTCTATGAAGAAAACATTAAGAAAACCAATGTTTATATTAAAGTAGATGTAGAAGGTTACTCTACGTATAGTTTTGTACCTGCCGATATGGATTCTCTGATGCAACGCGGATTGATTGCTGCCGAAGCTAAAAGAGGAGAACTCATTGAACTTAAAAAACAATTAGGTCTGGCAGACGATTATCATCCTGACTACCCCTATTATAATTCAGAATTAATTGACAACCAACGTATTAATATCAACAGAATTAGCTTTACCGGCATAAAAGATGATGATAAAAAATGGCTGATGCGTAAATGCAAACTTAAAGAAGATAGTCCGTTTATTACTAAACAGCAATTAGAGAATGCTTTATCCATTCTTAGAGGCGGACAGGCTTATTCGAATGTAAATTATAAACTTACACCAACTGAAAATGGCAGATATAATCTCGATTTCCTTTTGCAGGAAAAGTATGAAAAGAATGTCAATATCGGTGTTCGCTTCGACTCAGAAGAAATCGCTTCCCTCTTATTGAATGCTTCATTAAATTTTAAAACCAAAATTCCTACTAAAATAGCAGTAACCGGACGTTTAGGTATGCGTTATGTGGCTCGCCTCGATTATACTATCGAACCATTACAAATGCGCAACTTCAACTTTGCCTATCAGTTTGAATACAATGATATAAATGTATATGACCGGGGCAAAAAAGCCTATAATACGACCTATAAATACCAGCAGGGTGAATTTAGTTTTTCTGATCTTTGGTTCAGAAACTTCGTCTTTGAATTTGGTTTACGATTTGAATATTATAAATACAATAACCTGCTCTATAATAGTCCGGAGTTTGATATTAAAATCAGTCCCGAACATTTCTTCACCTATTTTGCAAATGTGCATTATAACTCTTTTGACAAAGCCTATTTCCCCACGAAAGGATCTAATTTCGAAGCAGGTTATTCGCTTTATACCGACAATTTTGCCAAATATGACGGACATAAACCATTTTCGGCTATTAATGCTTCATGGGAAGGGGCTTTCTCGCCTACATCTAAATTCACCTTGCTACCAGCCATTTACGGACGTGTACTGGCAGGCAACTATGTAGCCTATCCGTTCCTGAACTTTATCGGAGGTAACTATTTTGGCCGCTTCATTGAGCAGCAAATGCCTTTTGCAGGTATTAATCATATGGAGCTGGTACAGAATGCTGCCGGTGTAATTGCATTAAAACTACGCCAGCGCATAGGTACAAACAATTATGTTGCTTTAAAAGGAAGTGTATTATTGCAAAGTCATAATATCAAAGATATATTTGATAACACACCGCGGTTCGGGATAGCTGCAGGCTATGCATACAACAGCATATTCGGTCCTCTGGAGGCTATTTTAGGCTATTCAAACCAGGCTAAAGAAGCTTCATTCTACATCAACCTGGGCTATTATTTCTAATCGTTTTGATTGAAATGAAGAAGAAAGTCGCTATCTTTACCGCTTATAAAAGATCTATTCACATCTAAAATTTACAATTATGGCAAAAAGAAGAGATTTAAAAAAGAACGTGAACTATGTTGCCGGAGAGCTTTTCGCAGAATGTGCAGTTCATCGTATGCTTTTCCCAAATATTGATAAACAACAAATCGATAATCTGATGACTGAAATCCTGAAAATGCAGGATGAATTTATCAAACGAATCAGCTATACTGAACCAGGTAATGTAAAGGGTTTTTATAAGAAATTTCATACTGATTTCAGTAATAAGGTAAATGAGATCATCGAAGGTATCGAGAAACTTAATAAGTAATGAAACAAAAGATATATAGTTTCATCTATTACCGGTTACTGGGTTGGAAAACCAATGTTACTGTAGAGAATTACGATAAGTGTGTGATTTGCGCTGCGCCTCATACCAGCAATATGGACTTATTTATCGGTAAACTTTTTTATGGTGCCATTGGCCGTAAAACAAGTTTTATGATGAAGAAAGAGTGGTTCTTTTTCCCGCTCGGACTCATTTTTAAAGCTGTTGGCGGTATTCCTGTCGATCGTTCTAAAAAGACTTCCCTGGTCGATCAGATGGCCCAACAATTTGCCGAAAGAAAACAGTTTCATCTGGCAATTACCCCCGAAGGCACCCGTAAAGCTAATCCTAACTGGAAGAAAGGATTTTATTACATCGCCTTAAAAGCACAGGTACCAATTGTGTTAATTGGTATCGATTATCCTTCGAAAACCATATCAGCAACCAAAGCAATTATGCCTTCTGGCAATATTGATGCAGATATGAAGGAAATCAAACTTTACTATAAAGATTTCAAAGGGAGACATCCCGACATGTTTACTATCGGTAACATCTCCTGATTATAGTTTTTCTTTATATGAATGAACTTCGTATAACTATGCTCCAGACTAATATAGCCTGGAACGATAAAAATAGGAATCTCTGTCAACTCCACAATGCTCTGTCTGAACTTTGTGGATTGACAGAGATTGTCATTTTACCCGAGATGTTTTCTACCGGTTTTTCCATGAACAGTGATGAACTGGCCGAGCCAATACAGGGAAAAACAGTTACTACTTTGAAAGAATATGCCCGTGAATCTGGCATTGCGCTCTGTGGCAGTTTTATCTGTATTGATAATGGCGCCTATTATAATCGTGCATTCTTTATCACTCCCAACGGTGAAGAGCATTATTACGACAAAAGACATCTGTTTCGTATGGGCGATGAGCAAAGTCATTTTTCAGCAGGCACAAAACAAGTAATCATTCCCTTTAATGGATGGAACATCAGCCTGTTTGTCTGTTATGATCTTCGCTTCCCGGTATGGAGCCGAAATGTAGACAACACCTGCGATCTGGCTATATATGTGGCCAACTGGCCCGAACCACGCCGCAAAGTCTGGGACATTCTGCTGCAGGCCCGCGCCATAGAAAATCAGTGTTATGTTTGCGGTGTAAATCGCGTCGGTACTGATGGAAATCATTTAAAATATAATGGCGGAAGCGCTGTTTACTCTGCCAAAGGAGAAAAAACAGCATTTGTTCCCGACAATCAGGCGACCCACATCACTACTACGCTTGATCTTGATTCTTTGAAAGTATTCAGACAAAAATTCCCTGTCTGGATGGATGCTGACACGTTTACTATTCAGATTTAGTGCAGAAGGCTTTGCAACTTTTTGCATAACTATCGGCAACTTGTTGCATAGCCTTTTGCAACAAATTGCCAAACTATTGGCAATAATACCTTCACACCTCCCCGATTCTTTAGGCTTTTTTACACGTTTCCTCACTCATATAGAAAGATATGTTAAATCAGAAGTTACCCTATTTTTTGTCTTAAATCACTACATATTGTTAATACATCTTTATGTATCTTTGCCAGCTCATAAAAACCGCATCAATCTAATTATAACTTAATACATGAGTTTATGAAAACAAATTTAAGCTCTCAAATTACACTCAACCGGATCTCCCCCCGTTACTACAGACCGGAAAACGCATTTGAACGCTCTGTTTTGACCCGTCTTGAAAAAATCCCTACCGACATTTATGAGTCTGTTAACGAAGGTGCAAAAATCATCGCTCAGGATATTGCCAACACAATTCGTGAAAAGCAAAAAGCCGGCAGATTCTGTGTACTGGCTCTTCCGGGAGGAAATTCTCCACGCCCTGTTTACACAGCATTAATCAAAATGCATAAAAAAGAGGGACTGAGTTTTCGCAATGTTATCGTGTTTAATCTTTACGAATACTATCCTTTATCACCCGATGCTGTAAATAGTAATTTCAATTCTTTGAAGGAGATATTTCTGAATCATATTGATGTAGATAAACAGAATATCTTTACACCAGATGGCTGCATTCCACAAGATGAAATTTTTGAATTCTGCCGTTTGTACGAACAGCGTATCGAAAGTTTTGGCGGAATTGATATTGCCCTCCTGGGTATTGGTCATGTGGGTAATATCGCATTCAATGAGCCGGGTTCACGCCTAAACTCTACTACCCGCCTGATTTTGCTTGATAATGATTCTCGCAAAGAAGCAGCCAAACATTTTGGCAGTATTGAAAATACACCTATCAGCTCAATTACCATGGGTGTTTCTACCATCTTAGCAGCCAAGCGTATTCATTTGATGGCATGGGGCGAAGATAAAGCGAAGATGATTCGCGAAACTGTAGAAGGTCCTGTAACCGATACGATTCCTGCTTCCTATCTTCAATCACATAACAATGCGCATATCACACTGGATTTACCGGCTGCCAGTTATCTTACCCGCATTAACCGCCCATGGTTGGTGACTTCGTGCGAGTGGACCGACAAACTGATTCGGAGTGCCATTGTGTGGTTGTGCCTGAAAACCGGCAAACCTATTCTTAAACTGACCAATAAAGATTATAATGAGAATGGATTAAGTGAACTTCTTGCACTTTATGGTTCGGCTTATAATGTAAACATTAAAATATTCAACGATTTTCAGCATACTATTACCGGTTGGCCCGGTGGTAAACCAAATGCCGATGATACCAACAGACCGGAGCGTGCTACGCCCTATCCGAAAAAAGTATTGGTATTCTCTCCGCATCCCGATGATGATGTAATTTCTATGGGAGGTACATTGCGTCGTCTTGTTGAACAGAATCATGATGTGCATGTAGCTTACGAAACTTCAGGAAATATTGCTGTTGGCGATGAAGAAGTACTTCGTTTCCTGCATTTCATCAACGGTTTCAATCAGATTTTCAACAACAGCGAAGATAAGGTAATCAGCGATAAATATGCTGAAATCCGCAAATACCTGAAAGGGAAAAAAGATGGTGATCTGGACACACAGGACATCCTGACTATCAAAGGTTTGATTCGTCGTGGCGAGGCACGTATAGCCTGTATGTACAACAATATCCCACTCGATCATTGTCACTTCCTTGATTTACCTTTCTATGAAACAGGTAAGATTCAGAAAAACCCTATTAGTGAAGCCGATGTGGAGATTGTCCGCAATCTTTTGCGCGAGATTAAACCAAACCAGATCTTTGTGGCAGGTGATCTTGCCGATCCGCATGGCACACACCGCGTTTGTACGGATGCTGTTTTTGCAGCTGTTGATCTGGAAAAACGTGAAGGCGCTAAATGGCTGGAAGATTGCCGTATATGGATGTACCGTGGTGCCTGGGCTGAATGGGAAATTGAAAACATTGAAATGGCTGTACCTATCAGTCCTGAAGAGTTACGTGCGAAACGTAATTCAATTCTGAAGCATCAGTCGCAAATGGAGAGTGCGCCTTTCCTTGGCAATGATGAGCGTTTGTTCTGGCAACGCAGCGAGGATCGCAATCGTGCTACGGCCGATCTGTATCACCATTTAGGGTTGGCCAGCTACGAGGCTATGGAAGCTTTTGTAGAGTATGTGCCGATTTAAAAGATTCAACTCTGAATTAATATACAAAGAAAGCAAAGTCAGATTTATGGCTTTGCTTTTTTTTTGTTAACCAAATGAAAAGAGACAAATCGCAGAATTAGATTATTTTTGTGGGAATATATTAAAAACTGTTCATGGTTATGTCTAAATATTTCCATCTCATCGTTCTGCTATTTGCCGTTAATTTATCTCTGTCATCTCAAACGGGTGATGTTGAAATAGAAAAGCTTCTTAATAACTATTTTAACCAATATAAATGTGAGACAAATATAAAGCAGCCCACTCTTCAGAAACTAAACATTGATCACAGGAAAAAGAAGATAGAGATATATGCTTCTGAAAGTTTTGCCTATCAACCTTTTACGTCAACCATTACCGAAGAGATTTACAAACAAATCCGCCAGATCTTACCTCGTCAGATATCATCTTATCAGATTTCTGTTTTCAGCGGGAATAAAGAGATTGAGGAGTTAATTCCGAATCTTTATCGTTCTAAAAAGAAAGATAAAAATCGACTGTTCGATAAAAACATGTATGCATCTGTTACTCCATGGGTAAGCAATACATCCAAATCCTATGAGGCCGATATGGGATTGCCCCAAAGGCATCTTGCAGTTTGCCCGAGTCATGGTATTCGCTACAACAATAACACTGGGAAATGGGACTGGCAACGTCCGAATCTGTTCTGTACCAATGAAGATATATTTACTCAATCGTTTATGCTGCCATATATCATTCCCATGCTCGAGAATGCCGGTGCCTATATCTTTACTCCCCGCGAAAGAGATATACAAACGAATGAGGTTATTGTAGACAATGATCTTTCAAATGGCTCGCTGTATATCGATGAAGGTAACCGGAAAAGAAAGTGGAAAACCTCTTCTGAGAAGGGGTTCGGATTGAATAAAAGCTATTTAAATGATGGTGAGAATCCGTTCAACATGGGTTCTGCACGCGTTATCGCCACTGAAAAGAAGAGTGACAAAGCCTTTGCCGAATGGATACCTTCTATTCCCGAAACAGGAGAATATGCAGTATATGTTTCTTATCAGAGCTATCCCAATAGTGTGACTGATGCCAAATATCTGGTTTTTCACAAAGGTGGTATTACAGAGTTTAGCGTGAATCAGCAAATAGGCGGAGGCACCTGGGTTTATTTGGGTACATTCGAATTTGATAAAGGCAGAAGTGCTACCGGAATGGTGATTCTGACCAATCAGAGCAAAGAAAAAGGAATGGTTAGTGCAGATGCGGTGCGTTTCGGCGGAGGCAAAGGAAATATTGTTCGCGGAGGCACCATCAGTGGAAAAGCACGTTTTCTGGAAGGTGCACGTTATTCTGCACAGTGGGCCGGAATGCCTTACACGGTTTATGCCAGTCGCAAAGGAGAAAATGATTATGCGGAAGATATAAATGTACGATCGTTAATGGTAAACTATCTGGCAGGTGGTTCTGTATTCAATCCAAACCAGAATGGATTGGGTGTACCGCTGGAAATGTATCTTTCACTTCATACGGACGCCGGACATAGCCGCGAAGATAATATTATTGGGTCGCTGGGAATCTATACGACAGATTTTAATAATGGTCAGCTAAATGCCGGGACTGACAGATATACTTCAAGAGATTTATCGGATATCCTGCTAACTCAACTTAAGAGTGATTTGCAGAATACTTATCAGTCATCCTGGACGCGCCGGTCGCTGAGAGATGCCAATTATAGTGAAACGCGAATGCCGGGAGTGGCTTCGACTATTATTGAATTGTTGTCGCACCAGAACTTTGCCGATATGAAATGGGGACATGATCCGAACTTTAAATTCACTGCAAGCAGGGCGATATATAAAGGTATTCTTAAGTATATCAGTCAGCAACACAGCCGCCCGTATGTGGTGCAACCTTTACCGGTGACCAACTTTTCGATACAGTTCGGAGAGAAGAAAAACACTCTCGAGTTGGGTTGGATTGGACAGGAAGATCCATTGGAGCCAACCGCATCGCCAAAAGAATATGTGGTCTATACCCGTATGGGCAATGGAGGTTTCGATAATGGAACCTTAGTCAAATCTCCTCATCACTCCTTAAAGATTGAACCGGGAATTATCTATTCTTTCAAAGTAGCAGCCGTTAATCGCGGGGGAGAAAGTTTCCCTTCAGAAATATTAGCGGCTTACAAAGCGCCAAACGAAACTGATAAAGTTTTAATAGTTAATGCTTTCGACAGAATCAGTGGTCCTGCTGTGATCAATACGGCCAATTCAGCCGGATTCGATTTGAACCGCGACCCGGGAGTGCCTTATTTGTATAATACATCCTTTACAGGTGCACAACAGGTTTTCGATCGCAGACAAGGCGGTAAAGAAGGGAAAGGTAGTCTGGGATACGGCGAGGAAGAATTGGTTGGCGTAAAAATCGCCGGTAACACATTCGATTATCCATACATTCATGGCAAAGCGATACAAGCTTCCGGAAACTATAGTTTTACATCAAGTAGTGATGAAGCTGTAGAAAACGGTTTAATACAACTCATAGATTATGATGTGGTTGACCTCATTCTGGGACTGGAGAAGGAAGATCCGAACAATAGCAGATATTATAAAAGTTTCTCTCCGAAACTGCAAGATAAAATCAGACAATATTGTGACCGTGGTGGCAATATTCTGATTAGCGGCTCTTTTATAGGGAGTGATATGAACAATTCACAGGGTGATCGTAGTTTCATACAGAATGTGTTGAAATATCAATATCAGACTTCTTTAGTGCAAACCGACACAAAGGGAGTAAGTGGTCTGGGAGATGCATTTTATTTATCGCAATTGCCTAATGCCAGTTATTATCCACTTACCGCACCCGAGTCTTTAACACCGGTAAACGGATCATTTACGAGTCTGGTTTATAATGCAAATAACAGCAGTGCAGCTGTCGGTTACAAAGGAAACTACCGGACCTATATTATGGGATTTCCCTTTGAAAACATCAGTAGCGAACGCGACAGAGCACGTGTAATGGCTTCTATTTTGCATTTCTTTCAAATCAAATAGATAGCTTTCCTTCCTATGTTCCAACTTTTTATATTACTTTTGCAGACTAAATTATAAGAAAATACTACCGTTATGACAGATATTAAAAAAGAAGAGGCGGTGAATGAGAAGAAAAGCCTCAATTTTATCGAACAAATTGTAGAAAACGACCTGAAAGAAGGCAAGAATGGTGGCAAAGTCCAGACCCGCTTCCCGCCCGAACCGAATGGTTATCTGCATATTGGTCATGCCAAAGCTATATGTATGGACTTTGGAATGGCTGAACAATATGGTGGTATTTGCAACTTGCGTTTTGATGATACAAATCCTACAAAAGAAGATGTTGAATATGTAGAGGCAATTGAAGAAGACATTAAATGGCTTGGTTTCGACTGGGCGAATGTATATTATGCTTCTGACTATTTCCAGCAATTGTGGGATTTCGCCATACAATTAATCAAAGAGGGAAAAGCATATATTGACGAGCAATCGGCTGAGGAAATCGCAACCCAGAAAGGTACGCCTACTAAAGCTGGCGTAAATAGCCCTTACCGCGAAAGACCGGTGGAAGAAAGCCTTGAGCTTTTCCAGAAAATGAATACCGGAGAAATCGAAGAAGGTGCCATGGTACTTCGTGCCAAAATTGATATGGCTAATCCTAACATGCACTTCCGCGATCCAATCATTTATCGTGTAGTGAAACATCCTCACCACCGTACTGGTACTACCTGGAAGGCTTATCCGATGTATGACTTTGCACACGGACAAAGTGATTATTTCGAGGGGGTAACTCACTCGCTTTGTACACTTGAATTCGTTGTACACCGTCCACTTTACGATATCTTTATCGACTGGTTGAAAGAAGGCAAAGATCTTGATGATAACCGTCCACGCCAGTACGAATTCAATAAGCTGAACCTGACTTATACACTGATGAGTAAGCGAAACTTGCTGTTGCTCGTAAAGGAAGGCTTGGTGAACGGATGGGATGATCCTCGTATGCCAACTATCTGTGGTTTCCGCCGTCGTGGTTATTCACCTGAAGCTATTCGTAAATTCGTAGACAAAATTGGTTATACTACATATGATGCGCTCAATGACTTCGCCTTGCTTGAAAGCGTAATCCGCGAAGACCTGAATGCCCGCGCTACCCGTGTATCAGCTGTTATCGATCCGGTTAAACTGATTGTTACCAACTATCCTGAAGGTCAGGTAGAAGCTATGGAAGCAATCAATAACCCTGAAGATCCTGAAGCTGGCTCGCATACCATTGAATTCAGCCGTGAACTGTGGATGGAGCGCGAAGACTTTATGGAAGATGCACCAAAGAAATATTTCCGTATGACTCCCGGACAAGAAGTTCGTCTGAAAAATGCCTATATCGTGAAATGTACAGGTTGTAAGAAAGATGAAAATGGTGTCATTACTGAGATATATTGTGAATACGATCCGGAAAGCAAAAGCGGCATGCCTGGTGCTAACCGCAAAGTAAAAGGAACACTTCACTGGCTGAGCACAGAACATTGTATCCCTGCTGAAGTTCGTATTTACGACAGATTATGGAAAGATGAAAACCCACGTGATGCTATTTCAGCTATCCGCGAAGAAAAAGGTCTTGAAACCATCGATGCCATGAAAGAGGTGATCAATCAGGATTCGCTTAAAGTGTTGAAGAATTGTTATATCGAAAAATATGTAGCAGATATGCCTGCACTTTCTTACTTACAGTTCCAACGCATCGGCTACTTCAATATCGATAAAGAATCAACTCCTGAGAACCTTATTTTCAACCGCACAGTGAGTCTTAAGGATACCTGGGGAAAGATCAACAAATAATTTGACAGACAAATATATTATAGTAAAGAGCATAACGGAAAAATTCCGTTAGGCTCTTGCTGCTTTTTAAGATGTAACAATTTCATTCATCAAATTCCTGACAAAATGGACAATGACAATGAGTTCATGATAGAACTTAAAGAACTACTGCAAATCTATGAAGCTGCATTAGCCGAAGGTAAAAGCATCTATATGGATGCAGACCAACTGGCTGATATAGCGAACTGGTATATCAATGAGAATGAAGCATCTAAAGCGCAACAGGCTATTGATTACGGATTGCATTTACATCCAGCCAATACCAAATTACTTCTCGAACAAATCCTTTTATATATCGATAACAGAGAACTTCAGAAAGCCAAAGAGGTAATCGACCTTGTGGGCGAACCTGAGCTGACTGAAATAAAGCTGTTCAAAGCTGAGATTCTGCTCAATGAAGGCAAATTAAGTGAAGCCGATGAATTGATGAACACCATCGAGTTCGATTCAAAGATTGATGAAGACGTGGTTGGTTGTATCATCAGACTTTATCTTGAAATGGGCTTTCCTCAATATTGCATTGGCTGGATTAAGAAGACAATCGAGAAATATGGCGAGAGCATATTTCTGTTGGAATCACTGGCCTATTGTTATTCTTTTACCGATCAGAATGCTGATAAAGCGATTGAGCTTTACAACGCGTTGATTGATAAAGATCCCTATAGCGCTAAATACTGGACTGAACTGGCGAAATGTCAGTTCCTGAAAGAGGATTATCCACAATCTTTAGAGGCAGTGGATTTTGCATTGACCATCGACGATCATTACGGAGAGGCTTTTTGCGTAAAAGCAAATACGCTTATTCAGTTGAACGAGATTGAGGAAGCAACCCGCTTATATGAAAAGGCAATTGAATATAAAGGAATTGCACCTTACTTTGCCTATGTATTCTTAGGGCTGACGTATGTAAATAATCAGAACTGGGAAGATGGTATTATCTATCTGGAAAAGGCATTATCAACCTTACAGTCTGATGAAGATCCGGAAATTCTTTACTCAGGCATCTATTCCAATCTGGCCTTATGCTATTGTAAAGTCGGAGATCTGGAAAAAGCGGAAACGATGACACTTAAAAGCATTAAGATTGAACCGGGTAGTACGCATACGCACACCATAGTTGGTTTGCTTGCACTGGCCAATGACGAAACAGAGAAAGCAAATGAGGCTTTTCAAAAGGCACTCGAAATAGATAACTCTCTCGAGACTCTGATTCAGATCGGCGACTATGCCTGCGAATATCAATATTATGAATTTGCCAGAGAACTTTACGACTCTGCACATAAACTTGATCCAGCTTATCCGGGATTAACTCAGCGTCTTGCTACGATTTGCGTTATCTTACTTGATGCGGAAGGGTTTTGTATGTATAACGATATGCTCGATAAACCTCTTTCAATGGATGTATTGCTGAGCAGCCTGATGGAGAATAATCAGGAATCGATGCAGGTCTATGAAGATTTTATACTTAAAATCAAGAACCACTTATCAAATTAATAAATCAATATTTTACGAACACTTTTCATGGAATCAGTTACATTTATTCAATGGTGTCTGGAACACCTCAATTACTGGACAATTACCTTACTAATGGCAATCGAAAGTTCATTCATTCCTTTCCCTTCGGAAGTAGTGGTACCTCCTGCTGCATGGAAAGCAGCTACGAACCACGAAATGAATGTATTCCTTGTTGTTTTGTTTGCCACCATTGGTGCTGACATAGGCGCTTTGATCAATTACTTCCTGGCACGTTGGTTAGGTCGTCCAATCATCTATAAATTCGCGAACAGCCGCTTTGGCCACATGTGTCTGATTGACGAAAAAAAGGTTGAACATGCAGAGGCTTATTTTGATAAGAATGGTGCTATCTCGACTTTCGTAGGTCGTTTAATTCCTGCTGTTAGACAGTTGATTTCTATCCCTGCCGGTCTGGCAAGAATGAAAGTTACGACTTTCTTATTCTATACCACAATTGGTGCCGGTATCTGGAATGCCATTCTGGCTGCTCTGGGTTATTATATGTCTAAAGTTCCGGGAATTGAATCGGAAGAGCAGTTAATTGAAACTGTAACGACATATAGTCGCGAAATCAGTCTGATTATTGTTGCTGTTGTTATTGCAGTAATTGTATTTCTTGTTTACAAAGCATCTGCCAAGAGAAAAAAGAATAAGAAAACAGAAGAATAAAAACGCGTTATAAACATATCATTATCCGGTATTTGCAAAAGGCAGATACCGGATTTTTGTTTTACGGAGACTAAAGCAAGATTGTGAAAAGACTCAAAAACAATGTCAGCCTTCCGAATGTTTAAATTTTAGTATAATAATCTAAAATATGAAACATGGAAAATATGGATTTAGAAAACACCAGCTTACTTAGTGAAAAACTGGTTTATACAGGCGAAAGTAAAACACCAACTCATATTCATTTATGCACTTATAATGCTAAGGGCGAAAAAACAGTCAGTTCAAATACCTTTCAGACCATTACTCAATTTCTTGAGGAGTCAAATATCAACTGGATTCAGATTCATGGTATGAAAGATACTGAAATGATTCGTGAGATTTGTACCTATTTCGATGCCGACTTTCTTGTCCTGCAGGATATTCTTGATACCAATCAGCCTACAAAGATCGAGATTCATGATGACTATACGGTTATTATACTTAAACTCTTTACCCAAAAAACTGTCGATGAGGAGTTAGAACTCATCGAACTTGAACAGCAGCAGATCTGTATTATAACAGGAAAAAACTACGTATTGACATTTCTTGAAAATGAATCGAGTTTCTTTGATTCAGTTTTTAAAGCCATTAAGAAAGATGTTCTGAAGATTCGAAGTAAAACAAGCGATTATTTATTGAGTGTACTTTTAGGATCCATAATGGCCAACTATATATCGATAGTAACTGATATTGATGATCAGTTAGAAGATTTGGAAGAAGAGTTGCTTACTATTAGTAATAATAAAGATATAGGGATACAAATTCAGGCTTTGCGTCGTCAATATATGATTGTAAAAAAGGCAGTAATGCCT
>CAMTOS010000053.1 GCA_947074195.1 uncultured Bacteroides sp. | reverse complement strand
AATAGATTTTTATCGAATATTTATCGATTTAGAAAGAGAAATCATTTACAATTTAGCGATTTACAATTTACAAATTGAAATATATAAGGTAATGTCATTCGGGGAGGTATTCATACTGCATTGATATATAACATGATCTCGCTATGCAGACCTGAGGGCGAATTCGATTCGTCCCTACACGTGGATGCATGTAATACTGATTGTATCTCCTGAAATTTATAAAAATAATCCAAATAAACGGGTGATTAATAAAGGTTGTAACTGCTACTAATATTCAATTTAAAAATAGATGGGATGAGGAGAAGTACTGGATGCAACAAAATAAAATTATTGTCCGATAAAAGGTGTTGGATGTTGTAATGTTAAAATAATAAGTAATAAATTGGTCTGAAAGTAAGATAGATGGGTGTGAAAGAGCGATTTGGTGTTAAATAGTGAAAAGGACGAATAATGAGGGAGGAGAAATGATACATTTGTGTGGTTGTTCTGATAACTAAAAAGAGCTGAACAAAACATTTATAATATATGTTTTTATTTCTAATTCATAACGTTCTAATATAATAGAGACTATGTCACAAAATAACGGACGAATAGCTCAGGTCATCGGGCCGGTGGTTGATGTGTATTTTGAAGGCGCGGACGCGGAATTGGTGTTGCCCAGTATTCATGATGCTTTGAACATAAAGCGAAATAACGGTAAGATTTTGGTGGTGGAAGTGGAACAGCACATCGGTGAAAATACGGTGCGCACCATTGCTATGGATAGTACCGATGGTTTGCAACGAGGCATGGAGGTGATTCCGACGGGTGGGCCGATTACGATGCCGGTGGGTGAACAGGTGAAGGGGCGTATGCTGAACGTGATCGGGGATGAGATTGACGGGATGAGCGACCTGAGCCGTGACGGGGCGTATTCGATTCACAGGGATCCGCCGAAGTTTGAGGACTTGACGACGGTTCAGGAGGTGCTTTACACGGGGATCAAGGTGATCGATTTGCTGGAACCTTATTCGAAAGGGGGGAAGATCGGGCTCTTTGGGGGTGCCGGTGTGGGCAAGACGGTTTTGATTCAGGAACTGATTAACAATATAGCGAAGAAGCATAATGGATTCTCGGTGTTTGCCGGTGTGGGTGAACGTACGCGTGAAGGGAATGACTTGTTGCGCGAGATGATTGAGTCGGGGGTAATTCGTTATGGCGATGATTTCCGTGAGAGCATGGAGAAAGGACACTGGGATTTGTCGAAGGTGGATAAGGATGAGCTGGAGAAATCGCAGGTGACGCTGGTGTTTGGCCAGATGAATGAGTCGCCCGGGGCTCGTGCTTCGGTGGCGCTTTCGGGACTGACAGTGGCCGAATACTTCAGAGATTCGCATGTAGAGGGGGATGGACCGCATGATATTCTGTTTTTTATCGATAATATTTTCAGGTTTACGCAGGCGGGTGCCGAGGTTTCGGCGCTGTTAGGGCGTATGCCTTCGGCGGTGGGTTATCAGCCTACACTGGCCACGGAGATGGGACAGATGCAGGAGCGTATTACATCGACCCGCTATGGTTCGATTACGTCGGTACAGGCGGTGTATGTGCCTGCGGATGACTTGACGGACCCGGCGCCGGCAACGACTTTTACGCATCTTGATGCTACGACGGTGCTCGATCGTAAGATTACGGAGTTGGGTATTTATCCGGCCGTGGATCCGCTGGCATCGACTTCGCGTATTCTGGACCCGCATATCGTAGGGGATGATCATTATAATGTGGCTGAACGGGTGAAGCAGATTTTGCAGCGCAATAAGGAGTTGCAGGATATCATCTCGATTCTGGGGATGGAGGAATTGTCGGATGAAGATCGTCTGACGGTGAACCGGGCTCGTAGAGTGCAGCGCTTCTTGTCGCAACCGTTTGCGGTGGCACAACAGTTTACAGGAGTGCCGGGCGTGATGGTATCGATTGAGGATACGATTAAAGGATTTAAGATGATTCTGGATGGTGAAGTGGATGATCTGCCTGAACAGGCGTTTCTGAATGTGGGTACCATTGAGGAGGCGATGGCGAAGGGTAAGGCGTTACTTGAAGAAGCGAAAGGAGAGGAGAAATAGACGATGGATGATATACTGAGACTGAGTATGGTTTCTCCGGAGAGTACGGTTTACGAAGGGGAGATTGCGCAGGTGACGCTGCCGGGTAGTTTGGGGTCGTTTACGATTTTGCCGAGGCATGCGCCGATTGTGTCGTCGCTGCAGGCGGGGAAGATTGAGTATGTGACACCGGATGGCACGAAGCATGAACTGGATATTAAAGGGGGATTTGTGGAGATGAGCAATAACCTGGTTTCGGTGTGCATCAGTTGAAACGATAAATAGTGAATGAGATGGAAACGAAATTGACGAAGGCCAGATATTTAACGGGGATGACGGTGTTTACGCTGTTGTGGTGCGGAGTGAGCGGGGGCTTGCTTTATCTGTTTTCTCCGGCGCACTACCAGGCGGTGTATGCGGTGATGCCGTTTTACTTCTTTTTGTTTAGTGTGTGGATTTTCCGTAAGCTGAGCGAGGAGGGACGGACGGAGCACAATAAGTTGTTTCTGTTTTTGGGCATTAAGATGGCGAAGCTGCTTTTATCGGTGGCGTTGCTGGTGACTTACTGCCTGATGATGCGGAAGAATGTGCTGGAGTTGTCGGTGGTGTTTGTGGTGAATTATCTGATTTATCTGGGAATGGATATTAAGACATGGTATGTGTGCCGCCGTCAGGGTGACGCTTCGCTGATAAAGGAGGTTGAGAATGAGGTGGTTTCTTGATATAAAACGGATGTGCCTGGCGCTTTTGCTGATGTGGGTGGTTTTGCCTGTCGTGGCTCAGGAGAATGAGCTGACGGTGGGCGAGTCTGAAGAGAATACGGTAGACGTGAAGGAGATCGTGTTCGGGCATATCGGTGATTCGTATGAGTGGCATATCACGAACATCGGGGAGAAGGAGCTGATTGTGCCGTTGCCTGTCATTGTGCATGTGCGGGGCGAGGGCTGGCATATCTTCTCATCGCATCGGTTCCACGAAAATGGCGGGATGTATAAGGGGTTCTTTATCGCGCCTCCGGGTAGTAAATATGAGGGGAAAGTGGTCTTTGAGAAAGATGGTGAGGTGATCAGACCGGTCGACTTATCGCTGACCAAAGTGGCTTTTGCGCTGATGTTCAACAGTGTGGTGCTGATTATCATTATTCTTTGTGTGGCGCGCTGGTACAGGCGGCACGATGTGAAGAAGGAGGCTCCGGGAGGCTTTGTGGGCTTTATGGAGATGATGATTCTGATGATTAATGATGATGTGGTGAAGGGATGCGTAGGGAAGAACTGGCGGAAGTTTTCGCCTTATCTGCTGACGGCTTTCTTCTTTATCCTGTTTAATAATCTGACGGGATTGATTCCGTTTTTTCCGTGGGGAGCGAATATTACCGGTAACATAGCGATTACGATGGTACTGGCGGTGTGTACGTTTCTGGCGATTAATATATTTGGTACAAAGCACTACTGGAAAGAGATTTTCTGGCCGGATGTGCCATGGTGGCTCAAAGTGCCTTTCCCGATGATGCCGTTTATCGAGCTGTTCGGGATCTTTACAAAGCCGTTTGCGCTGATGATTCGTCTGTTTGCCAATATGCTTTCGGGGCATATGGCGATGCTGGTGTTATCGAGTCTGATTTTTATATCGGCCAGTATGGGGGCGGCGATGATTACAGGGTTTACTATTGCATCGGTGCTGTTTAATATCTTTATGAATGCACTGGAGTTGCTGGTGGCTTTTATACAGGCGTATGTATTTACAATGCTTTCGGCGGTGTTTATAGGACTGGCGCAGGAGCATGGAAGAAATGATAAGAACGAAGAAATATAAACTTTTAAAATTGAAAATGGTATGTTACTAACGATGTTAATGCAGGCGGCCGTAGCAGGTGGCGCTATCGGAAAGTTGGGTGCAGCAATAGGCGCAGGTCTTGTGGTGATTGGTGCAGGATTGGGAATTGGTAAGATCGGACAATCGGCGATGGAGGCTATTGCACGTCAACCGGATGCGGCCGGAGATATTCGTAATAATATGATTATCGTGGCGGCTCTTATTGAAGGGGTGGCGCTGCTGGCTGTAGTGGTTTGTCTGTTGATATTGTTTATATAAATCGACTGAGTTATGTCTCTTTTATTACCCGAAAGCGGCCTTATATTCTGGATGATCATTTCGTTCGGCGTGGTGCTGTTTGTCTTATGGAAATGGGGATTCCCCGTGATCATTAAGGCAGTGGACCAGCGGAAGGAGTTTATTGACCATTCTCTTGAGGTGGCGAAGGAAGCGAATGAACAGCTGGCCGGACTGAAAGCTCAGGGTGAGGCCATTATGATTCAGGCAAACAAGGAGCAGGGACGCATTCTGAAGGAGGCTTTGCAGGAACGTGACAAGATTATAAATGAGGCACGTGACAAGGCGGAAGCTGCGGCGCAAAAGGCTCTGGATGAGGTGAAGAAGCAGATTCAGGAGGAGAAGGAGGAGGCGATTCGTGACATCAGAAAACAGGTGGCGATGCTGTCGGTTGATATTGCCGAAAAGGTGCTGCGTGAGAAACTGAATGAGAACGGAGAGCAGATGGCGATGATTGACCGGATGCTGGATGAGGTGCTGAACAACAGGAATAATTAGGATGAAACGCTGATGTTTTGAAGTATGGATATAGGAATTCTATCGAACAGATATGCGAAGGCGCTGATGGAGTACGCGAAGGATACCGGTAAAGAGGATGTTCTTTATGGCGAGGTGTCGGTGCTGGCTCATAATCTGGCTGCTTTCCCTGATTTGAAGGAGGCGCTGGGTAATCCGGTGCTGACAATCAGGGATAAGTATGCGTTGCTGTGTACGGCGGCGGTGGGCAGTGATAATGTGAGTCGTGAGTTTTCGCGCTTTATCACGCTGGTGCTGAAGAATCATCGGGAAGAGATTCTGCAGTTTATGTGCATGTCGTTTATGGCGATGTACCGGGAATATGAGCATATCGGTATGGCAAAACTGATTACGGCGGTGCCGGTGGACCGGAATACGGAGGAACGTATACGACGGGCGGCCGGAGTGGTGCTGCACTTGAAAATGGAACTGGAAACGGTGGTGGATCCGGCAATCGAGGGTGGATTTATCTTTGATTATAACTGGATGCGACTGGATGCGAGTGTGGCTTCGCAGCTGAAACGAGTGAAACAACAGTTTATTGATAAAAATAGGAGAATTGTATAATGCAGGAGAATATAAATGTAAGCGAGGTCTCCGATATTCTGCGCCGGCAGTTAGAGGGTATAGACAGCCGTATGAAACTGGAAGAGATTGGTACGGTGCTGCAGGTGAGCGACGGGGTGGCGCGTATTTATGGTTTGCTGAATGCGGAATCGAACGAACTGTTAGAGTTTGAGAATGGTATTAAGGCCATTGTGATGAATCTGGAAGTGGACAACGTGGGGGCGGTGTTATTGGGCCCTACGGATAAGATAAAGGAGGGTTTCACGGTGAAACGTACGAAACAGATTGCCTCTATCGCTGTGGGTGAGGGGATGCTGGGACGTGTGATTGATCCGCTGGGGGTGCCTCTGGATGGGAAAGGTGAGATTACCGGGCAGTTGTACGAGATGCCACTGGAGCGTAAAGCGCCGGGGGTAATTTTCCGCCAGCCGGTGAATGAGCCTTTGCAGACGGGGATCAAGGCGATTGACGCGATGATTCCGATTGGTCGCGGACAACGTGAGCTGATTATCGGTGACCGCCAGACGGGGAAGACGGCGATTGCGATTGATACGATTATTAATCAGCGTCGTAACTATGAGGCGGGTAAACCGGTGTACTGTATTTATGTGGCGATTGGCCAGAAGGGTTCTACAGTGGCTTCTATTGTGAATACGCTGAAGAATTACGGTGCAATGGATTATACGATTGTGGTAGCGGCCACAGCGGGTGATCCGGCTGCTTTGCAGTATTATGGTCCTTTTGCAGGGGCGGCGATCGGTGAGTTTTTCCGTGATACCGGCCGTGATGCACTGATTGTTTATGACGACTTGTCGAAACAGGCGGTGGCTTATCGTGAGGTGTCACTGATTTTGCGTCGTCCATCGGGTCGTGAGGCTTATCCGGGTGATATCTTCTACCTGCACAGTCGCTTACTGGAACGTGCGGCACGTATCATTAATCAGCCTGAAGTGGCGAAACAAATGAACGATTTGCCCGATTCAATTAAAGATATCGTAAAAGGGGGTGGCTCGCTGACGGCTCTGCCGATTATTGAAACGCAGGCTGGGGATGTATCGGCTTATATCCCGACGAATGTGATTTCGATTACAGATGGTCAGATCTTTCTGGATACCGATTTGTTTAACCAGGGCAACCGTCCGGCTATTAATGTGGGTATTTCTGTTTCCCGTGTGGGTGGTAATGCGCAGATTAAGGCGATGAAGAAGGTGGCCGGTACGCTGAAAATTGACCAGGCGCAGTTCCGTGAGCTGGAAGCATTCTCGAAGTTTAGCGGGGATATGGATCCGGTAACGGCACTGGTGATTGATAAGGGACAGAAGAATGCGCAGTTGCTGGTGCAGCCACAATATAGTCCGATGGCAGTGGAGAAGGAGATTGCGATTCTGTATTGCGGGGTGAATGGTTTGCTGCGTAATGTTCCGCTGGATAAGGTGCACGATTTTGAACGTAGTTTCCTTGAAACATTATCGATTAACCATCAGACGGATGTGCTGGATGTACTCCGCACGGGGGTGATTGATGAGAATGTGGAAAAGGGATTGCGCGAAACCGCCGAGTTGGTGGCGAAACAGTATAGTTGATTTGATTATTGTAAACTGAGGATAGTAAAATGGCATCACTGAGAGAGGTTAGAACCCGCATCAATTCGGTGCAGAGCACGCTGAAGATTACATCTGCCATGAAGATGATTGCTTCGGTGAAGTTGCACAGGGCGCAGGCGCTGATTGAGAATATGCTGCCTTATCAGCGGCAATTAGATAAGATATTGCGTAGCTTCCTGAAGGGGGATATGGATATCGATTCGCCTTATGTGCAGCAACGGCAGGTGAAGCGGGTGGCACTGGTCTTCTTCTCGTCGAACAGTTCGCTGTGCGGTGCATTTAATGCGAATGTGATTAAGATGTTTCTGCATCTGATCGGGGAGTACCGTTTGCTGGGACAGGAGAATATTCTGATTTATCCGATCGGTAAAAAGGTGGAAGAGGCCATACGGAAGATGGGATTCCAGACGCAGGGTAGCTTTCAGCATCTTTCGGATAAACCAAATTACGAAGAGGCTTCGGAACTGGCGCAAACGCTGATGCAGATGTTTGTGGCGAAGGATATAGATCGGGTGGAACTGATTTACCATCATTACATCACGGTGGGGCATCAGGAACTGATTCGTGAAAATTTCCTGCCTATCGATCTGGCAGAGATTGAAAAAGAGGAAGAAAAGGACGAAAAGGAGGATAAATCCGTAATAAATGACTATATTGTCGAGCCTTCTGTGGAAGAACTTATTGCGAATTTGCTCCCCCAGGTGCTTTGCCATAAAATGTATACGGCAGCGGTTGATTCTGATGCGTCGGAACAAGCTGCACGAATGCTGGCTATGCAGAATGCCAGTGATAATGCGAATGATCTGATTCAGGATCTGACGCAACAATATAACAAGGGAAGACAACAGGCGATTACAAATGAGCTGCTGGATATCATAGGAGGTTCGATGAGATAGTTGATATTGAATGGAACAAATTTAAATTAATATAAACTTATGAACACAATGAATTCTTCGCTGATGCGAGTTATTTTTGCTCTTGTAGTGGGACTTATTCTGGTAATATGGCCAAATGATGCTGCTAACTTTATTGTTATTGCCGTGGGTATTCTTTTCCTGATTTCGGGTGTGGTTTCTCTGATTGGTTACATGATGAAACGATCGAAAAAGGATGTGAATGCTGCTTTACCGCTGGAAGGCGTGGGTAGTTTCCTTTTTGGTTTGTGGCTGATTATTACGCCGGGTTTCTTTACCAATATCATCATGTTTATTCTTGGATTTATCATGATTCTGGCGGGTATCTTCCAGATTTCTCAGCTGACGGCGGCTAAAAAACAGGTAACTGTTCCGCTGGGTTTTTATGTGATTCCTTGCCTGGTGCTGATTGCGGGTATTATCGTGGTGTTCTTGCCTAAAGAGTCTATTCATACCATCTTTATGATTATCGGTATATCGAGTTTGGTGTATGCTGCTTCGGAACTGGTGAACATGTTTAAATACAGTAAAGCGCATCAGATGAAGATGAATAAATCTAAAGTGGAAGACGCGAAAGTGATTGAAGAGAAATAAGTAATATCTTTTTATAAAAGGATTTGCCCCGGAGATGAATTTTCTTCGGGGTTTTTTGTGTCCTGAGGTTGAAAAGTGATATATTAGCGATGGTTTTTCAATGAAGAACTTTTGACCTGTGTAAACTAAATCATTTATTAATACTATAGAAAAATGAAAAAGAATGTGTGTCTGGCTGCTGTGGCAGTTGTCTTAATGGGATGTGCCGGGGGCGGTTCTTCGCCCGAAAGGACGGTGGATAAGAGTCTGGAGGATAAAGTGGAGAAACTGATCTCTAAAATGACGCTTGAAGAGAAAATCGGACAAATGACGCAATTGACGCTTGATGTGGTGGGCAAAGGTCCGAACCAGTTTAGCAGTTATATTCCGTTTGAGTTTGATGAGGCTTTTCTTGACTCTGCCATCGGAAAGTATAAAATCGGCTCTTTTCTGAATATTCCATCGAACTCTCCGCTGACGATTGAAGAGTGGGAGAATGTGATTACTACGCTGCAAAAACGCTCGATTGATGAGCTGGGTATTCCGACTATTTATGGGGTGGACGAGATTCATGGTGCTTCGTATACGATTGGAAGTACGTTGTTTCCGCAACAGATTGCGATGGGAGCGACCTTTAACCGTGATCTGGTGAAGAAGGGATCGGAGATTTCTGCTTATGAAACAAGGGCTTCGAATGTGCCCTGGACTTTCTCGCCTGTGCTGGATATGGGACGCAATCAGTCGTGGTCGAGAATATGGGAGACGTATGGCGAGGATGTGTATCTGGTATCTGAAATGGGCGTGGCTTGTGTAGAGGGTTATCAGGGAATGAATCCCGGACATGTGGGTATGGATCATGTGGCGGCTTGCCTGAAACACTATATGGGTTATGGTGCACCGATATCGGGGAAAGACCGTACGCCATCGATGATTACAGAACGTGAAATGCGTGAACGTCATTTTGAACCGTTTGTGCAGGCGATTCGTGCCGGAGCGCTTTCGGTTATGGTGAATTCTGCGGTGAATGATGGTGAGCCTTTGCATGCGAGCCATAAGTATCTGCAGAAATGGTTGAAAGATGACCTGAACTGGGACGGTGTTCTGGTGACCGACTGGAATGATATCAATAATATTTATGCCCGCGACCGTGTGGTGGCTACCAAGAAGGAGGCGATTGAGATGGCGATTAATGCCGGTATCGATATGTCGATGGTGCCTTATGAATGGGAATTCTGCATCTTGCTGAAGGAGTTGGTAAAAGAAGGTAAGGTGAAGATGGAGCGTATTGATGATGCAGTGCGCCGTGTGCTGCGTATGAAGATTCGCCTGAACTTGTTTGAGAAACCTTACTGGAGCTGCAAGGATTATCCGGAATTTGCAAGTGCTGCACATGCGCAGGTGGCTTTGGAATCGGCTCAGGAAGCAATTACTTTGCTGAAGAATGTGAATGGTGTTTTGCCTTTGTCCAAAAACGCGAAAGTGCTGGTAGCAGGTCCGAATGCAAACTCGATGCGTACGCTGAACGGTGGCTGGTCGCTAAGCTGGCAGGGGGCTAATGTGGAACAATATATGGAACAATATAATACCATTGTTGAGGCTTTCCGGAATAAGGTGGGTAAAGATAATGTTGTGTTTGTCGAAGGTGTATCTTATGACTTTAAAGGTAATTGGGATGCAGAACTGGTTCCCGATTATGCTTCGGTTGTGAAAGCTGCGAAGGATGTGGATTGTATCGTTGTTTGTGTAGGTGAGAATTCGTACTGCGAAACTCCGGGTAATCTGAATGATTTGCATCTGTCGGATAATCAACAGAATTTGGTGACTGAGTTGGCAAAAACCGGTAAGCCTGTAGTTTTGGTGTTGAACGAAGGTCGCCCACGCTTGATTTCAAAGATTGAGCCTGTGGTAGCTGCGGTAGTACAGACTTATTTGCCGGGTAATTATGGAGGCGATGCACTGGCCGATATTATTTATGGGGATGTGAACCCAAGTGGTAAGCTGCCTTATACTTATCCGAAATATCCGAATGCCCTGATTACTTACGATCACAAGCCCTCTGAAAGTATGGCTACAATGGATGGCGTGTACGACTATAATGCGCAAACGGATGTGCAATATCCTTTCGGTTATGGTTTGAGCTATACTACATTTGAGTATTCGGATCTGGCCGTAAATAAAACTGAGTTTAACGGCAAGGATGAATTGATTTTCACGGTGAATGTGAAGAACACAGGCAACATGGCAGGCAAGGAGAGTGTATTGCTCTTTGCTTCTGACCTTGTGGCCACAATCTCTCCCGATGTGAGAAGACTGCGTGCATTCCAGAAGATTGAACTTCAGCCCGGTGAAACGAAACAGGTGATAATGAATCTCAATGCCGCTGACCTGGCCTTTGTTAATGCTAAAGGTGATTGGGTTATCGAAAAAGGTGATTATCTGATTCAGGTGGCTGATAAGACGTTAAAGATTAAATGTACACATGATGATCATTGGCACATACAAAGACTCGGTTCGCATGGCCACTAATTAATTGATGTTTAAATAGCATTTAAACGATATTTTAAATCGCTGCAATTCGTTTCAAAGGAAATGGGTTGCAGCGATTTTTTATTTACTATTAATCGATTTATTATTTGACAATTTACTATTGACTATTGAGGGATACTTGCAAATGACATTTACAAATTACCATGTACAAGGTATAATTTAAAACATTTACAATTTACCGATACAGAGTATTGTAAATGCCTGACAAACGGGTTATTGCACATTATGTGAGGCATTCAATTGTATCTAAAAATTGTAAAGAAGCTGCGTGGTCTCCTAGCTCGCAGGCTGATGCATTGAAATATGTTCATTTTGTATTTTCAGACGCTGCACGCAGCTTCTCTACACTTGGAATCATGGGCGTTGCGGATTATGGGCACAGCAGGCTGTGCCGCTATTACAAGGATGTATAACTATTTGTAGTTTATAGGGATATTGCGGAATGACATAGCGATTGAGTAAGACATTGCAAATGGGAGTTTCTTCGATAAAAGAATGACAAAATCGGGAAAAGGCAAAACAAGAAGGGAGCGAAGCGATCCGCTGTATTTCAATATTCGGCATAAGTTTTTTGATGAAAAGTGGAATGACAAAGTGAACGTTAAGAAGCTTCAACTGTTTGAGCGTAGCGAGTTTTGAAGCTTTAGTGAGCGGCGGAATGTAACCATCAAAAAAGTTCAGCCGTGATTTTTCTTTGGTTCCGTTTCTTTTCATCCAGGAAAAGAAATGAACAGCCATTAGGGAAATTTACAATTTACCGATTTGCAATTTACAATTTAAAAATACATTTACCTTGCGGCATAGGAGACGCTGCACGCAGCTTCTCTACACTTGGAATCATGGGCGTTGCGGATTATGGGCACAGCAGGCTGTGCCGCTATTACAAGGATGTATAACTATTTGTAGTTTATAGGGATATTGCGGAATGACATAGCGATTGAGTAAGACATTGCAAATGGGAGTTTCTTCGATAAAAGAATGACAAAATCGGGAAAAGGCAAAACAAGAAGGGAGCGAAGCGATCCGCTGTATTTCAATATTCGGCATAAGTTTTTTGATGAAAAGTGGAATGACAAAGTGAACGTTAAGAAGCTTCAACTGTTTGAGCGTAGCGAGTTTTGAAGCTTTAGTGAGCGGCGGAATGTAACCATCAAAAAAGTTCAGCCGTGATTTTTCTTTGGTTCCGTTTCTTTTCATCCAGGAAAAGAAATGAACAGCCATTAGGGAAATTTACAATTTACCGATTTGCAATTTACAATTTAAAAATACATTTACCTTGCGGCATAGGAGACGCTGCACGCAGCTTCTCTACAAATTAAGAAATCATTTTATACAAAAAAATCCTTTGAAAGGACTCTTATGGAAAGAGAGACTTTCAAAGGATTATACATCATATGGCATTAATGTATATATATTTTGTTTTGATGTTCTTGTCTTTTAAAATAGGAGAGAACTACCTCACGGCACCCCCCTCCTGCAAACTTAAAACAACCAACAAAAGAAATAGATAATTTATTTAGATTATCTAATGAATAGCAATTCACGATATTTTGGAAGTGTCCACATTTGATTGTCAACAATCAGTTCCAATTTATCGATATGGTAGCGAATTTCGTCAAGAGCAGGAGCAATTGTGTCATGATATGCAATTGCTTTTTCGCGCTCATCGGCAATCTTGTTAGCTACTTTACGAGCTTCGATCATAGAATCAACATGTTCTTTGATAAAGCTTGTGTGTGCAGCGATTTCTTCGATAAGTTTGATGTTCTGAACAGAAAGTTCCTGAGCTTTTTCTGCACCGAAGATAGATTGCATTTTGTATACATTGTTCACAAGATCGCTTTGGTATTCTGTTGCTACAGGAACGATATGGTTCATAGCAAGGTCACCCAATACGCGAGCTTCGATCTGAATTTTCTTAGTGTAAGTTTCCCATTTCACTTCGTTACGGGCTTCTAACTCAACTTTGTTCATTACACCTGTTCCTTCGAACATTGCAATAGCTTCAGGAGTAAGATAGTTGTCGAAGATTACAGGAACGCTTGTTTCGCAGTCCAAACCACGTTTTGCAGCTTCTTCCTTCCATTCTTCGCTGTAACCATTTCCATCGAAATGAATTGGCTGACAGATTTTGATATAACGACGGATTACGTCAAGGATAGCAGAAATCTTAGGTTCGCCTTTTTCGATAAGTTCAGCAACATCTTTCTTGAACTTAGTCAACTGATCAGCAACAGCAGCATTCAATGCGATCATTGCACTTGCACAGTTAGCAGTAGAACCAACAGCACGGAACTCGAAACGGTTTCCGGTGAATGCGAAAGGAGAAGTACGGTTACGGTCAGTATTATCGATCAACAATTCAGGAATCTGAGGAATGTCAAGCTTCATACCTTGTTTGCCGCTAAGTGATACAAGATCATCAGTAGTGCTGTCTGCGATGTGCTCAAGAACCTGAGAAAGTTGTTTTCCAAGGAAGCAAGAGATAATTGCAGGAGGTGCTTCGTTAGCGCCAAGACGGTGAGCATTTGTTGCACTTGAGATAGATGCTTTCAACAGACCGTTGAATCTGTAAACAGCCATCAAAGTATTTACAACGAATGTTACGAAACGCAGGTTATCTTCAGGAGTTTTACCAGGAGCCATCAACAATACGCCAGTATCAGTACCAAGTGACCAGTTGTTGTGCTTACCGCTACCGTTCACACCTTTGAATGGTTTTTCGTGAAGCAATACGCGGAAACCGTGACGACGGCTAACTTTACGCATCAATGACATGATAAGCAAGTTGTGGTCATTTGCAAGGTTACACTCTTCGTAGATTGGAGCAAGCTCGAACTGATTAGGAGCAACCTCGTTGTGACGAGTCTTAACAGGGATACCAAGTTTTAATGCTTCGATTTCAAGATCTTTCATGAAAGCAGCCACACGAGTAGGGATAGCACCGAAATAGTGGTCTTCCAACTGCTGGTTTTTAGCACTGTCGTGACCCATCAAAGTACGGCCTGTAAGCAACAAGTCAGGACGGGCAGCATATAAACCTTCGTCGATAAGGAAATATTCCTGTTCCCAGCCAAGGTAAGAGAATACCTTTTTAACTTCAGGGTTGAACAAACGACACACATCTGTTGCAGCAACGTTTACAGCACGAAGAGCTTTCAACAATGGTGCTTTGTAGTCGAGTGACTCACCTGTATAAGAAATAAAGATAGTAGGGATACATAAAGTATCATCAACAATGAATGCAGGAGAAGAAGGGTCCCAGGCTGAATAACCGCGTGCTTCGAAAGTGTTACGGATACCACCGTTAGGGAAAGAAGAAGCATCAGGTTCCTGTTGTACCAACAGTTTGCCATCGAATTCTTCCATAACACCACCTTTACCATCGTGTTCGATGAAAGCATCATGCTTTTCTGCAGTTCCTTCTGTCAAAGGAGCGAACCAGTGAGTATAGTGGGTAGCACCCATTTCGATTGCCCATTTTTTCATTCCTGATGCAATTTCATCAGCAATTTTACGATCAAGGGCTGCGCCGTTATCAATAGCATCGATTAATTGTGCATACACTTTGCTTGAAAGGTATTTGAACATTTTGTCCTTGTTAAATACATACTTCGCAAAGTATTCTGATGGACGTTCAGTAGGTGTAACTACTTCAACTGCTTTCTTTTTAAAAGCGTCTTCTACTACTCTGAATCTTAGTTTTGACATAATGATTAATACTTAAAAATGATTTGTTGTTAATTTGTTAGAGTATAATTAAGAAATTTCTTTCTTTAGTTCCTGAGCAGGCGACCAAACCCACTCAGGAGGAGTTATAATGAATTAGTTATATGCTGATTCACCATGTTCGTAAATGTCGAGTCCTTCTTCTTCAATTCTTGCAGGAACACGCAATCCGAAGATAGCATCAATAGATTTGAAGATAATGAAACCCATTCCGGCTGCCCAGATACCGATAACCAGTGCACCTAAAACCTGTGCGCCAAGTAATCCCCATCCGCCGCCGTAGAATAAACCTTCACTTGTTGAGAATAAACCTACAAGGATTGTTCCTAAGAATCCACAAACACCATGTACAGAACTTGCACCTACAGGGTCGTCGATTTTCAACACTTTATCGATAAAGTCTACAGAGAAGATCATTACCACACCACAAATAATACCGATGCAAACTGCACCACCACCAGATACTGTGTCACAACCTGCTGTGATACCCACAAGACCGGCAAGAACACCATTCAAAGAGAATGACAAAGATGGTTTGCTATATTTAATCCAGCTTAAGAACAGAGCAGAGAAACCACCGGCACAAGCTGCAAGATTAGTTGTAAGGAAGCAATGAGCAATCATCCACTGATCTTCTGCAGAAGCGGCAGCTAACTGAGAACCTGGATTGAAACCGAACCATCCGAACCAAAGGATAAATACACCAAGTGCAGCAATTGTAAGATTGTGTCCCGGAATCGCTTTAGATTTTCCGTCTTTTCCGTATTTACCGATACGTGGGCCAAGAATGGCAGCACCTACAAGCGCAATCCAGCCACCAACAGAGTGTACAATAGTAGAACCGGCGAAATCGTGGAAAGTTGTTCCGAATGCAGACATGATCCAAGAACCTTCAGCATCGTTCATCAACCATCCGCCACCCCATGTCCAGTGACCTGATACAGGATAGATAATTGCAGTAATGAAAAGTGTATAGATTAAGTACATAGAGAACTTAGTACGTTCTGCCATAGCACCCGAAACGATTGTGGCTGCAGTAGCGCAGAATACAGTCTGGAATACAAGGAAACCTTCGGCAGGAAGACCATCGCTTTCGAAGAAGTCGAGTTCGAAAAAGTGAGGAGCACCGATGAAGTTACCTACACCAAACATGAAGCCGAAACCGATGAACCAATAGAATAAAGAACCAAACATAAAGTCTACTAAGTTCTTCATCATGATGTTTGCAGTACTTTTTACACGTGTAAAACCTGCTTCAACCAGTGCAAAGCCCGGCTGCATAAAGAATACGAGCATAGCTGCAAGCAACATCCATACGGTGTTCAGACCGTTAACCAAATCTCCGATTGTTGATGGAGTGTCTGCTGTATCAGCGATAATTTTTTCAACTTCACCAGTTGTTGGTGATACTTCAACCACTGCGGTTGGCTGGCTCTCAACTACTTCCTGTGCAAACAGGGCAGCTGTGGGGCATATCGAGAAAAACAAAATGCACAAAAGGCATAATGTCATAAATCTGTGTCTTTTGAATAAATCCATAATTGTAGTCTTATAAAAAAAATTAATACCTGTTTAAGTTTTGCTGAGAAGAGATACGATTATCTTTCCTGCTCAGCATTATACAATGCGATATCTCCGCGTTCTGCGGTACGGATGCGGATGGCATCTTCGATTGGAATGATGAAAATTCTACCATCACCAATCTCGCCTGTCTGAGCAGCTTTGATAATAGCTGTTACAGTTTTCTCCGTATTTTTATCACGAACTACAATTGAGATTAAAATGCGCTCGATGATACTTGTATCATACACAACGCCACGATAAATTCTACCCTGTCGGGCTTTACCCACGCCTCTTACGTCATAATAAGAAAACCATTCGATGTCTGCTTCAAGAAGAGCATCTTTTACGTCTTCAAATTTTGTCTTTCGAATAATTGCTTCAATCTTCTTCATATACCTTATAGATTAATTGTGTTTCATTACTTTTAAAAAAGAGGAGCGGAACTATGGATGCTATGGTCAAAGCCATACAACAAATCGATTAAGAAACTCTAACTAACCGAAATTCCGGCCTCCTCTTTTTATTATATTTTCTATTAAAAACTCATACCAAATACAAGATAAACCTTGTCCATTACCGGAGAAACAGTAACCTGTGCAAATACCGGAATAGAGAAATTGTCGTTAATCTTGATTTCTTTCGATCCTTTTAAATTCACGTCTGTTACACCGCTGATTTTTTTGTCGGTATACATGTACGATTTTGTCGATACACCGATTGAAGGAGTGAGAACAACACCACCGGGGATGTTAATGTCATAGGCAGCATTAAAGTATGCCGAAGTACATTTTTTATCAGTATGAGGATTTTTATCACCTGCAAACATGATTGCTGCTGATAATGATAAAGGAACTTTTTCGCCAAAGCAATAACCTACGGCTGCTTCGAAAAAGTGGTTATCTTTATAATAACCGTAGTTTCCCGATTCTCCATCCCACCAGTAATCTGTTACAGCAACGCTGAAACCTCCGATTTCATAACCGAGTGTGATGTCAAATTCTTTAGGTTCCATGGCGGTAATACTTGTACTACCCCATGCAGTAAGAGAAATTCCTTTCCATCCAAGTGCCAGAGTAGGTTGAATTGATGCACCCGAACCCTGATCGAAACCACGCCAAACATACTTGTTGACAAAATCTGCACCTATTGTTACTTCAAATGTGTCCTGAGCTTTAAGTGAGCCCGGAATAAGTGTCAATAACGCAATCGCTATTACTCCCAATCGTTTGCTAATCGTTTTTTTCATAATCTTATTACCTTTGAGTGTTAGAAAATCTGTGGATGTACGGTCCAGCAATATATCTATAGTAGCGCGCTAATACTATCGTTTTATTATAGATTCCGGATAGCAGTGTCTCACTATCCGGAATTGTGAGATTTAGTCTTTATAGCCAGTTCTTGATGCGACGCATCGCTTCAAGACACTTATCATGATCATTGAATGCCGTGAGTCTGATATAACCTTCTCCGCTTGGTCCGAAACCAACACCCGGAGTACCCACTACATTTGCTTCGTAAAGCATCTGATCGAAGAATTTCCATGAGCTTACGCCGTTTGGAGTCTTAATCCATAAATATGGAGCATTAACACCACCATAAACTGTCAATCCGGAACTCTCAAGAGTATCTTTCATGATTTTGGCGTTAGCCATATAATAGTCAATGTTTTCTTTTACCTGTTTTTTACCTTCAGGAGTATAAATAGCTTCGGCGCCTCTCTGAGTGATGTAAGAAGTTCCATTGAACTTAGTGCACTGACGGCGATTCCAAAGTTTGTTCAGTGCAATGCGTTCGCCTGCAAGAGTAGAAGCTGTTAGTTCTTTAGGTACTACAGTGTATCCGCAACGTACTCCGGTGAACCCGGCTGTTTTAGAAAAACTCTTGAACTCGATGGCACATTTTTTAGCACCTTTAATTTCGTAGATAGAATGTGGTACATCGCTTTCCTGAATGAAAGCTTCGTATGCCGCATCATATAAGATTAATGTATCGTTTGCCAATGCATAATCAACCCATTTCTTAAGCTCGGCTTTAGTTAAAGTAGTACCGGTAGGGTTGTTAGGATAGCACAGATAAATGATGTCAATTCTTTTGTCAGGAATCTGAGGAACAAAATTGTTCTCGCTGGTGCAAGGCATATAAGTCACGTTGCTCCATTTTCCTGTTAATTCTTCGAGTACACCTGCACGGCCAGACATTACGTTGCTGTCGATGTATACAGGGTAAATCGGGTCGGTAACACCCACGCTGTTATCGTGACGGAGAATATCTCCAATGTTACCTGTATCGCTTTTAGCACCGTCATTGATAAAAACTTCAGAGTTGCTGAGTTGGATACCGCGGGGTGCATAATCATTCTTAATTACCGCTTCAATAAGGAAATCGTAACCTTGTTCAGGACCATAGCCATGGAATCTTTCGGCAATCGCCATATCGTCAACGGCTTTGTGCATAGCTTCCACGCAAGCTTGTGGTAAAGGGCGGGTAACATCACCAATGCCAAGACGAATAATTTCTTGCTTAGGATGTGTGATCTTGAAAGTATTTACCTTTTTTGCAATATCTGAAAACAGATAGCTTCCTGGTAATTTTAAAAAGTTCTCATTAACTAATGCCATATGGTTTCTTGTTTTAAGTTTGATAATTTATTCGCTTACTGTAATCGTTCCGTCAAAGACCTTTGTTGCTGTTCCTGTCATCAGGATATGATTGTTTTTATCGAGTTCGATGGTCAGTTCACCACCATCCATTACAATCGTTACTTTTCGTTTGGTTTTTCCGGCAAGGATTCCTGCTACAGCGGTGGCACATGCTCCGGTTCCGCAGGCTTGCGTAATGCCCGAACCTCTTTCCCATACTCTCATTCTGACTCTGTCATCTGAAAGTACCTGTGCAAATTCTACATTGATACGATCAGGGAAAAGTTCATGATTTTCAAGTTTAGGACCGATAACGGGGAGTTCGATTTCTGAGATATCATCTATATAAGTCACTAAATGAGGATTTCCTACTGAAACATAAGTAGATTTGTGCGGGAATTCATCTTTGAAATCAATTTCGTAAGATTCAACCGGTTCACCCATATCAACAGTGACAGTTGAAATTTCATCTCCGATAAGATTTAGTTTAATGTACTTAATACCCGACTGGGTTTCAAGTGAGATCTCATGCTTATCAGTAAGCTTGTAGTCGTGCAGATATTTTCCAATACATCTGGTAGCATTACCACACATCAGCGCTTCCGAACCATCAGCATTGAAAATTCGCATGCTGAAATCTGCAATTTCAGATTTTCCGATCAGTACAAGACCATCGCTTCCAATACCGGTGTGAGGCTTGCTCCATTCTATTGATCTTTCTTCAGGATTCTCAATAGGAAAGAGAGCTGTATTTACATATATGTAATCGTTGCCCAATCCGTGCATTTTTGTGAAATTGATCTCTCTTGTCATTTTGATCTTTAAACTATTGGTTGTTGTTTCTAATTGTTTTAAATACATTGCAAATATATGACTAAATGTTTAATTAAAGAATATTTCTCTTAACTTTTATCTATTTATTTTTTGCTATCTTTTAAATTGTATATTTTGATAGCGGATATTTGCAAAATTATAAATTAAAGCGCACAAATATTTATAAATTGTAACAGAATGTTTGATATATTGATTTGAAAAATAAATTTTAAGTGATAAAAAGAATAAATTAGGTGATAAAATAAATCACGAAGAATTTAAAAACGGTGTAAAGCTAACAAAATGTCTGTAATAACGAGTAAAGAATAACAAAAAGAATTTATCTATGTTTAATGACATTAATATTACGTGAAAACGGGATTTCTGATGTATAATGAATATATACTCTTTTCTATTATACTTAATGTTCTGAATAGTTGATGATTACACGAATATATAAGATTCTGTTTTTTGTGTGTTTTCAATCATCTGCTGTCAAAGGCTTGAGAACATCCTGGCAAACCTTTGGCAACAGATTGGCAAGCCTTTGCCGGCAAACTGCCAAAGGCTTGCCAGTAGATCATCTGTTTATATCTTAAAAAGGGAGGGTTTTTCTGATTTATACCATATTATATATAGAAGAAAAGATTGATAGGATAATGAGAACTTTTGGTTTTACGGAATTGTTGTATTAAACAGAAAATTATAACAATAAATTAGACATATATGGATGTAAAGCAGCAATTAGATGATTTGGCCGGTACCAATTATCTGGTTTTTATTTTTTTCTATGCCGATTGGTGTCCGCATTATGAATGGCTTGGCGAAGCTTTAGCGGATTATGAAAAGAAAACCGTGAAATATGTTCAGGTAAATATCGAAACAGATAAAGATGTTGCCGATTCATTTAATATTGGCACTGTTCCGACTTTTGTTTTGGTGCACAGAGGCTACGAACTCTGGCGTCAGATTGGTGATATAACTGTTGATCAGCTTCGACTGGTCTTAAGTGAATTTTAAGCGGATAGGAGTGCTTCGCCTCTTTTTTATTCTTTGTAATGTTTTTAAATCTCATTTTTGTTTCTTTTTTTTAGAGAAATGTAAATGAGATTTAAAAACATTTTATTTTATAAATCAGTGTTTTACATAAGTTTTCAGGAATTTAGTTAATATTGCAGTTGATTTTACGCTTTTTATCTTTGATTTTTATTTGTTCAGAAATAATTTTTATAAGATTTTTGCGTTTGATATGAAGATGTAGTATTACAGCTGTGTTAAATAAGCAAATTAGACTTTATATATATGGAGAAAATATCTAATCCAACTGATATGTGTATCATTGTGACTTATCGTTGTCCGATGCAGTGTCAGATGTGTGATATATGGAAAAATCCAACAAAAAAACAAGACGAAATATCAATCGACGAAATAAAAAAGCTGCCTAATGTGAAGTTTATAAACATTAC
>CAMTOS010000052.1 GCA_947074195.1 uncultured Bacteroides sp. | reverse complement strand
TGATGCGCAACTATATGATTGAATCGGTGCTTTACTGGATGAACGAATATCATATCGATGGCTTCCGCTTCGACTTGATGGGAATACACGATATTGAAACCATGAATCAGATACGTGCAGCTGTCGATGAAGTGAATCCTTCTGTATTTATTTATGGTGAAGGTTGGGCAGCTGAAGCTCCTATCTATCCGGCCGATTCTTTAGCGATGAAAGCAAATACGGCTAAAATGCCACGCATTGCTGTCTTCTCTGATGAGATGCGTGATGGTCTTCGTGGGCCGTTCAATGATGACAAGAAAGGTGCTTTCCTTGCCGGATTGCCTGGAATGGAAGAGAGTGTGAAATACGGTATTGTCGGAGCAATTAATCATCCGCAAGTGGTATTTGATTCTGTAAACTATTCGAAAGAGCCATGGGCAACACAGCCAACTCAGATGATTAGTTATGTGTCTTGCCATGATGATATGAATCTGGTTGACCGCCTGAAAGCGACTGTTCCTGATATTAAACCGCACGAACTGGCTAAACTCGATAAACTGGCTCAAACGGTGGTGTTTACTTCACAGGGAGTACCTTTTATGTATGCTGGTGAAGAAGTGATGCGCGATAAAAAAGGAGTACACAACAGTTATCAGAGTCCTGATTCGATTAATGCAATTGACTGGGATTTGAAAACTGCCAATAAAGATGCTTTCGATTATTATAAGAATCTGATTGATTTGCGTAAATCTCATCCGGCTTTCCGTATGGCTGATGCTGATATGGTGAGAAAGAATCTGGAATTCCTTCCGGTTGAAGGTGATAATCTGATTGCTTATCAGTTGAAAGACAATGCCAATGGTGATCCATGGAACAATATTATTGTTGCTTTCAATGGTCGTAATGCCGATGCGCCTCTGACTATTCCTGCGGGTAAATATACTATTGTTGCTCGCGATGGAAAGATTAATCAGAAAGGGATGGGTACGGTTAATGGTTCTCAGGTTGTTGTTCCGGCACAATCGGCACTGATTATTTATAAATAAGTAATATCGTATATTTATACCGCTTTTAAAAGCGGTTTAATCCTGTAAAAAACGGAGATGGAATAATTTCATCTCCGTTTTTTATTTGGTGTATGTTGAATGTATCGGCATAATTTCTTAATGAATTAAACCAATTTGTTTTTAAAGTGTTTTCAAAATAAAAAAGCATACAATTATGACGATAGATTTAGGTAAATGGATGAATGATCTCCTTGTTGGGTGGGGAGTATCTCCAAAAATAGCAAACATGTTTGATGAGACTATTATAGCCGTATTAATGGTGTTTGTGGCTATAATACTTGATTTTATATTCCGCTGGATTTTTGTTGGCGGCCTGAAAAGATACGATAAGCATCACCCGAAAAGGTGGATAGAGCTTTTATTGAAGCATAAAGTACTAAAACATTTTATACGTATTATTCCCGGAATATTAGTCTATATTTTCCTGCCAATGGCTTTTGTACATGGACATCTCTTACTAAAGCTTTCTCAAAAAATCTGCGCTGTTTATATCATACTAATGGCAGCTTTAACCATAACCAGTGTATTATTGATGTTTTTGGATGTTTATGAATCGAGAAGTAGTAATAAACGACGGCCATTAAAAGGATTGGTGCAGGTTTGCGAAGTCATTGTTTATTTTATCGGAGCAATCATCGTTATTTCGATTATCATCGATAAATCTCCTGCAGGGCTTTTAACGGGTTTAGGTGCTTCGGCAGCTATTCTGATGCTGGTGTTTAAAGACAGTATTCTGAGTTTTGTAGCTGGTATTCAGCTTTCTGCAAATGATATGCTGGAGATTGGCGACTGGATACAGGTGCCGAATACAGATGCCAATGGAAATGTTGAGGATATTACGCTGAATACGGTTAAAGTCAGGAATTTTGATAATACAATTTCTACTGTGCCACCATATTCATTAGTCACCAACTGTTTTAAGAACTGGCGCGGGATGTCAGAATCGGGTGGCCGAAGAGTGAATAAGACAGTAATTCTTGATGTGACTACACTTCAGTTTTGTACACCCGAGATGCTTGATAAATATCGCAAAGATATTCCATTGCTGGCCGATTATCAGCCTGATAACGGTGTTGTTCCTACAAATGCACAGGTGTATCGTGTTTATATTGAGAAATACCTGTGTAGCTTACCGGTTGTGAACACTGATCTGGATTTGATTATCTCTCAGTTGCAAATGACGACTTATGGGGTGCCGATTATGGTTTACTTCTTCTCAAGGAACAAAGACTGGAAGCCATTTGAGATTATACAATCAGATATTTTTGATCATTTACTGGCTATGGTTCCGAAGTTTGATTTGAAACTATATCAATATAGTGATTAAGAATTAATAGGTTAAGATCATGTTGAAGTCGGCATAGACTGGCAAATGATCGCTGTAACCGCCAATATATTTCATCCCCCGATAAGTTCTGTAAGGTTGATAACCTCCGTAAGCGTTATCTTCCTCAAGTAGGAAAGGCAGGCGTACGACGTCTGCTTTTTTTATGCCAGTACTAAAATTTTCATTGGACAGTAGGTTGCCTGAAACGATAATGTGATCCAGCAGTTTCCATTCGCCTTTATATTTGTGCGAACCATAATCCCGGTTTTTGGCTGCCTTATTCGCCAGGAGATGATATAGTTTACAGGCTTTGATCGTATCTGAAGGAATTGTAGCATTTAAAACTTTTGCAATAGATTTGCTGGTGGGGTAATCATTAAAATCACCCATAATAAGGAGTTGAGAATGTTCTCGGACCGATATAATTGAATCTGCCAGAGATTTAAGTTGCTTCGCTGTATTCAGTCTATATGGTTCTGTCTCTTTTACTCCGCCTGTTCTCGAGGGGAAATGTACAAGTAAAATATCAAGTGTATCTTTGGTTGGCAAAAGTCCGCAAACATATAAGATATCACGAGTCGGTGAGCGGTCAGGTCGATCGGGGATGACGTTTATCGATTGGTAGTTGAGAAGTTTAAAACGGTCTCTTTGATAGAGTAAAGCAATATTAATACCCCGGATATCGGGTGAGTTAGTCATGATATAGCGATAGCCTTGTTCTTTTAACGCAGAATATTGAGTGAGATGCTTCATTACATTATCATTCTCGACTTCGCAAAGTCCGACTAATGCAGGCGCTTCCCATTCGCCCGTTGCTATAATTACGCGGGCTACATCGTTTATCTTCTTTTTAAATCGTTTGGTATTCCAGTGCCGGATAGATTCCGGAAGAAACTCTGAATCGTTTTTGATAGAGTCTGGAAGTGTGTCGAAAAGATTCTCGACATTCCAGAACATAGTTCTAAAACGAATGGTATCTTGTGCTACGATGGTCTGACATATAACCAGGACAACAAGAAACAGAGCAATTCGTTTTAGAAGATAAGTCATTAATCTATTTCATTAACCCATTCATAACAACCGGCATCCGGTGCTTCATCTGCTAATCGCAATCTTCCTTTTAAGTCGACAGGGAAACGTTGTGCGGCTTCTATATCTCCTGTATTTATCGCCTCGGAATCTGCTGTAAGATCAAAATTATATTCCTGTGTGCGGCTATCCATCAATATAAAGTTATCATCTTTCTTCCAGATGATGTTGTAAAGCTGTTCTCCTTCATCTACAATAGAGTTAATGAGACAGTGTGAGAAATAATAATTGAATGGGACATCATCATTGGCCAAAGCACTGCCATAAAGTTCATCTGAAGAAGAACCGGCTATCAGGCAATTATAAAATGAAGCATTGTATAGCGGATAAGGTTCATTATTTAGATGATTGCTAAACTGAAGCGCTGCTCCTCTTTTTACATTCCAGCTGAAATAGTTGGCCAGTGTGCAATGAACAAACTCATAATCGCCACCAATCAGATTAACACAATTGTAACCCGCATTGCTGATCTGGCTGTTTCCAATTGTAGCTTTACAGAAGATTAATTGCAATGCATCGCCTGCTACCTGATGTATAATTGAATTGGCAATAGTCAGTTTTTGAACATCTGTTCCGGTAGAGTCACACTGAATACCGAATTGTCCACCATGGATATCGACAAAATCAAGAATATTATTAATACTATTCTCATAAAAACGGATGCCACCCCATTGTCCGGGCAGTCTGTCATAAGGCAAATAAGAGAACATATTATCGGTGCGATCACCTCTGAACTGTATAGGCGAATCAAGAGTACCATTGGCTATTAAGCGACCATGAACAGCCAAACCGGCTTTGTCATTGAAATATAACCGAACACCGGGTTCAAGTATCAATGTTGCGTTTTCTGCCACATAGAGACTATCATAAATCACAATAGGACGACGGCTGCGGATGATGGTATCCTGTGTAATGACTTTCCCGCGGAAAGGAATGAAATCCTGTCCGTAAGCCAATAGTTTTACATCTTGTGTTACGCCATTGGTGACAAATACAATCGAATCTTTTCTGAAAACTACATCATCACTATCAGTCGATGGAAGAGTGGCTTCAACAAATATAAAAAGGCTGTCGCGTTCACGAATTTCAACATCATAGTGGCTATTTCCTTTTATTCCGTCAACATTGATGCGGAAACCAGAATTACTGCCATCAGCTAGATGAATTGAAGAGATGAGTAGTGGTTCTTTATTTCTGTTATATACTTTAAGCATATGAGTAGATGTACCCAGTTCTGTAAGGATGGTATCCATTCGTAAAGTATCTTGCGAGAAAGTAAGGGTATGCGATGGATTAGTGGAATAATTATCCAGATCATCGCAGGATGCCATAACAAAAAGTGACGTTATAATTGAGAGGAAAAGATATATGAATTTTCTGGTCATAAATGTGCAATAAAAAATTAGGCACAGTAGGGTAAGTACTGTGCCTAAATAACGCTCAATCAGCGTCTTTATTATTTCTTTTCAGGTATATTAGCTAAAATATCCAGTAAATGTTCCCAATATTTCTTAACGGATGGAATATGCAGACGTTCGTCAGGTGAATGTACACCAGTCATGGTAGGTCCAAAAGAAATCATATCCAGATGCGGATATTTATCAAGGAACAAACCACACTCCAGTCCGGCGTGAATTGCTTTTACTTTGGCTTCTTTATCGAAAAGTTTTTTGTAAGATTCAGCAGCAACTTCAAGTATCTCTGAATTTGGGTTTGGTTTCCAGCCCGGATAACCATCGCCATGCGAAATATTAGCACCGGCAAGAGCGAAAGTTGCACGTACAGTTTCGGCCATATCATTGCGGGCAGAAAGAATAGAGCTGCGTTGGCTGGTTTCGATGCGAATGATATTGCCCGGCTTCATTTTCACAGAAGCAAGGTTTGTTGATGTTTCAACCAAACCGGGAATATCCTGACTCATGGCATAAACACCATGTGGTGCAGCATATAAGGCTTTGATCAATCGTGCAGTAGTATCGCGATCGATAGCTTTGGCACGTGGTTCTTCTGTTTCAAGAACAAATTTCAAATCTGGCTCAACCACTGAAAGTTCGTTTTCCGCATCAGCGGCAAAGATATTCAGGTCAGCACGTACATTGTGCTTATCAGCAGCAGGTACGGCACATACAGCATAAGCTTCACGGGGAATAGCATTGCGCAGGTTACCGCCATTGATTTCGCACAGATACATATCATATTTAGTCGAAAGACGGCTAAGGAAACGATTCAGCAATTTGTTTGCATTACCACGGCCTAAATGGATATCTCCACCTGAGTGACCGCCTTTCAGTCCTTTTACATCAACTTTAAAGAAATAATATCCTGCTGGAACATCTACTTCTTCATATTGGAATTCAGCTACAGAATCAATTCCACCGGCACAACCGATAAAAATCTCGCCTTCATCTTCAGAATCCAGATTAATTAGAATATCTCCGTTGATAAAACCTTCTTTCAATGCAAATGCACCACTCAAACCAGTTTCTTCATCAACGGTAAACAAACATTCGATTGGTCCGTGAACAATAGTTTCATCAGCCAAAACTGCAAGTTGTGTTGCCACACCAATACCGTTATCAGCACCAAGTGTAGTTCCGTTTGCCTTAAGCCATTCACCATCGATTACAGTTTGTATAGGATCGTTAAGGAAATCGTGTTCAACGTCGTTATTTTTTTCGCAAACCATATCGATGTGCGATTGTAATACTACAGTTTTTAAATTTTCTTTACCCGGTGTTGCAGGTTTTTTGATTAAAACATTACCGGCTTCATCAACCAAAGTCTCTAAATGATGTTTTTCACCGAATGCTTTCAAATAAGCAATAATCTTTTCTTCTTTCTTAGAAGGACGTGGCACCTGACAGATTTCATCGAAATAAGTAAAGATGCCCTGAGGCTGAAGTTCCTGGATTTTCATGTTTTTTCTATTCGTTAAATATTAATTACAGTTAAAAATACATTTTGATTTAAGCTCTAATGTTAAATCAAAACGTTTCCGAAGGTGTTTCTTTATTTTTTATCTTTAAAAAAGATGTCTGAGTTCATACAAAACTCTATATTTGCATCACAAAAATAATAGAAATGCTTTATACAATACTGTTTACTTTGTTAATAGTTGCTATTTGCATGCTTCTGCTTGGCGTGAGTATCCTTTTTAAAAAAGGGGGTAAGTTTCCTAACGGACATGTGAGTAATAATAAGAAACTCAGACAGAATGGGGTACACTGTGTGCAGGCTCAGGACAGAGAAGAGCAACAGAAACGCAAATTTTCTATTGATGAATTAGAAAAGTCTTTGTACAACCGAAAAAACTAATTATTATAAAACTATATTTTACGCATTATGAAGAGATTATCTTATCTTGTTAACAGCCTTGCGGCTTGTGCAATTGTTATTTTATTCACTCAGTGTGCAAACAAAACAGAATCACACCCTCAGACTACTGCAAACTCAGCATCGGCTGTTACTGATGGTAATTTGAGAATTGCTTATGTTGATGTAGATTCACTGCTCACTAATTATAACTTTTGTATCGACCTGAACGAGGCAATGGTAAAGAAAGAAGAAAATATTCGTTTAACGCTTAATCAAAAAGCTGAAGCTTTGAGAAAAGATGGCGAAGAGTTTCAACGTAAATACGAAAACAACGCATTTCTTTCTCAGGAGCGTGCACAACAAGAATATGCCCGTCTGGAAAAAGCACAACAGGATTTACAAAATCTAAGCAATAAATATAGTGCTGAACTTGCAAACGAAACTGCGCAGAACAATTTACAGCTTCGCGATTCTATCAATACTTTTATTCAAGCTTATAACAAAATCCATGGTTACAATCTTATTTTAAGTAATACTGGTTTTGATAATCTGCTTTATGCTGATCCTTCAATGGATATCACAAAAGAAATTGTTGATGGTTTGAATGCACGTTATAACCCGGCTTCTAAGAAATAAGAATCATCTGAACTTTAGATAAATAAAAAAGGTATGTCTCTTTCGGGACATACCTTTTTTTGTCTTATAGGGGAAATATTCTTTCTTCTTATTTATTATTGTTTTCTTTCTCTTCTTCCTGCGGAATGCGAAAAGAGGTATAAAGCTGCAAGATGGCTGCTATAGTAAGACAGGCAATCCATTCGTTACCGTTTGTATAAATCATAAATGCACCTGTCAGCACTAAAGCCAGTGCGCCAAAGATTTGTTGCATGCGGAGGCGTTTAAGTATTTTGCTTTTAGCTTTTAATGGAGTGTTGATTTGCGCAAGTGCCACCATTCCGGCTCCAATCGTATAAATATAGGGTGCAAACTCGCCCCAGGCCGTTATTCTCAGAACAGCACCGGCAAGTGCCATAACAGCGCCAACAGCATAGAGGGCAGAAATAAATTGTTTCATGGATTATCTTTCTATTATAAAAATATCTTCGTTAGCTTTCTTCATTAAGTATTTCTCGCGTGCAATCTGCTCAATGGCACCGGGATTTTCGTCCAGTTCATTCAGCATGAGTGTGCTTACCTCATATTCTTCTTTATATTTTTCAATCTCTTCATTAAGTATATTTATTTCTGATGTATACTGACGTTGACGCCAGAGACTGTTTTCATCAATAAATACATAGATGATAAGAAAAACAATAATGGTAATACCGTATTTATGGCCGCGAATATAATTCCATATGTTTTGTAGTCGATTCATAAATTAACACGATTAATTCCTTATTTTGCAAAGTTACGATTAATCGTTTAATATTTTCTTACTCTACCTCTAAAACTTGTTAGCGCCTGCTCGTCTGTTCTTATTTTTATGTACTTTTGTAACATTCGTATCAACTTAAAATAGTGAGATTTCTTTATATGGAAAACTATATTGTTTCTGCACGAAAATATCGTCCTTCCACTTTTAACTCGGTTGTTGGTCAGGCCTCTTTGACTGCCACACTAAAAAATGCCATTCATACAAATAAACTGGCGCATGCTTATTTGTTTTGTGGTCCGCGTGGAGTAGGGAAGACTACTTGTGCACGTATTTTTGCCAAAACGATAAACTGCTTGTCGCCTACCACAAACGGTGAAGCTTGTAATGCATGCGAATCGTGCAAGGCTTTTAATGAACAACGTTCTTATAACATACATGAAATGGATGCTGCATCCAATAACTCTGTCGATGAAATTCGTCAGTTAGTTGAGATGGTACGCATTCCTCCTCAAATTGGTAACTATAGCGTATATATTATCGATGAGGTTCATATGCTCTCTACAGCGGCTTTCAATGCTTTTCTTAAAACACTTGAAGAGCCTCCTCGCCACGCTATATTTATTCTGGCTACAACAGAGAAGCATAAAATTATCCCTACTATTCTGTCTCGCTGCCAGATTTATGATTTCAATCGCATCAGTACAGAAGATACGGTTGCACATCTGACTTATGTAGCATCTACAGAAGGTATAACTGCTGAACCGGAAGCTTTAAATGTGATTGCGCTAAAAGCTGATGGTGGTATGCGTGATGCACTTTCTATTTTTGATCAGGTGGTGAGTTTTTCAGGTGGTAACGTTACTTACCAGCAAGTAATTGATAATTTGAATGTGCTCGACTATGAGTATTATTTTAAAATGACTGATTATTTGCTGACTCAGAATATTCCGGGCTCATTGTTGTTACTGAATGAAATTCTTGGTAAAGGTTTTGACGGAAGTCATTTCATAACAGGATTATCTTCTCACTTCCGTGATTTGCTTGTTGCAAAAGACCCTGTAACACTTTCTTTGCTGGAAGTTGGTGCAAGTATTCGTCAGCGATATCAGGAGCAGGCACAACGTTGCCCTGTAGCTTTTCTATATCGTGCAATGAAGCTTTGCAATGATTGCGATCTCAATTATCGCGTGAGCAAGAATAAAAGACTGTTGCTCGAGCTAACTCTGATTCAGGTAGCGCAGTCATTGTCTGACGAAGATGGCGTGAGTGGTGGGCGTGGCCCTAAGAAAGCATTAAAACCACTATTTAATACTTCTGAGGTTGCTCAGCAACAAGGAGGTACGCCGGCTGCAAGCCAGCCTCAACAGCAAGTTCAGAATGTACAGCAGCCGGTTAATCCTCAGGTAGGTGCTAATGCTTCTACAAGCGCGGTTGTATCTTCATCTCCCTCGCCTCAGGTTATTGCTTCTGCAGCAAAAACACCTGTAGTTAATAAGTCGATGCGCGTTTCCATTAAATCGCCTGCAAAGGGCCAGGAAACAGTGCAGGGATCGACTGCAAATGCTACGGTTGGCAGAGTAACACCACAAGTCGATACGGCGCGTTCTTTTACTGAACAAGAACTGAATTTCTTCTGGCAGGAGTTTATCGGACAATTACCTCACGAACACGTAGCTTTGTCGAAACAGATGTCTACACTGAAACCATCTTTGCTTAACGATGGTGTTTCTTTTGAAGTAATAGTCGATAATGAAATTGCCGCAAAAAATCTGATGGCTATTTCAAGAGTTCTCGAAGATTATCTAAAGAAACGATTAAGTAATTATAGTATAAAGATGGCTGTGAAAGTAAGCGAAGTTTCGCAAAGTAACAGACCTGTAAGTCGTGGAGAGCGTTATCAGTCTATGATGGCGAAAAATCCCGCTTTAGAGCAGTTTAAAGAAGAGTTTGGACTGGAATTATATTAATCGATATATCATACAAAAAATCGCCTGTCATTTAACTGATGACAGGCGATTTTTGTATAAGTGTATTTGTGTATTATCTCTGCGGAACAACTATCCATAGAATGACATAGACAATGCCTCCGGCAAAGGCTGTAAATAATGTTAGTAAAGAATAAACAATGCGGACCATTGAAGGATCCCAGTTAAAATATTCGGCTATGCCTCCGCATACGCCAGCGATCATTCTATTGGAGGTTGATCGAAAAAATCTTCTTTCTGACATAAGAGTTGATTTTAGGTGAATATATATTTGACAATATGCAAATATAAAAAAAATCCTGCAGATATTATATCTACAGGATTCATTTTCTACGGGTGGAAGATGGGGCTCGAACCCACGACCTTCGGAACCACAATCCGACGCTCTAACCGGCTGAGCTACATCCACCGTGTTGCGTTTCTTTCCTAACGCGGTGCAAAGATAGGTATTATGTTTTAATCTCCAAATATTTCGAAGAAAAAAATTAAAAGAAAATGTATTCTTCTACATTCTGATTATGCTTATTCATCAGGGTTCTGGTCTCTTTTGTGTAGTTATTTAGTTTATAACCAGAGGCTTGGCCAAGAGAATCAAGCGAAAAAGAAACAGGATATAGCACGAAATTTTTTTTGCCCGAAATTACAGGTCTTTCTGTCCATACTAAACTATAACCACAATCTTTGACTCTTGTAATGCTGTCTTTTTCTAAAGTCATTTTAAACATCATGCCTCCATCTGTATTTTTGGCCGACATATTTGATATAAAATTCCCCAAAGAATAAAGAACGATATTCTGCTTGTTGTTTAGACTATCTGTATGAAGTTCTACCGGCTGTACCACATGGGGATGAGAACCGATGATATGATCTACTCCTTGAGATAACAACCATTCGGCAAGTTGTATTTGTTCCTTAGAAGGAAGTTGAACATATTCTTCTCCCCAATGCATGCATGCAATAATTGCATCAGGATTCATTTCTTTTGCCTTTTCAATATCAGTGGCCATTACTGCTTTATCGATAAAGTTAACTACATTAGGCTCTCTTACTTCAATGCCGTTTGTACCATAAGTATAATTCAGTAAGACAACTCTGATATCGTTTTCTTCTATTAAAAGCGGATACTTCGCAGATCTTTCTTCGTCATTTATATAAGTACCTGCATAGGGTATATCCATTGAATCTAAAATAGCTATAGTACGCTCCAGTCCCTTTTGACCTCTGTCCAGGCAGTGATTATTAGCCGTCAGCATAATATCGAAACCTGCATCGTGTAAAGCATATAGAAATTCATCGGGAGCACTAAATGCCGGATAGCCTGTATAAGGTTTTCCGCCAAGTGTTACTTCAAGATTGCCTATTGCTATATCTGCACTGCTTATTTCGTCTTTCAGGTGTTTAAAACAGTCGGAATAATCATATCCGTCTTTTGTTTTAGCTGCATCAATTTGTGTTTGATGTTGCATAAAATCACCCGCAAATAATAGTGTCAGGCGAGAGGGAGTGGCTATAATTACAGAATCATTCAGGATGTTATTCTCTTCGGAATCCTTTATGAAACCCCAACAAGCCAAAAGAGGAATAAAGAGCAGAAGTAAGAGTAGTTTCTTCATTTTGTTGCGTATTTTAATAGGATGATAATTGCATTAAAAAAGGCGATACGTTTATTTATAGCGTATCGCCTGTCTTATTCTTATTCAAGACTTAAGCGTAAATCTCTTTTTTTCCTGCAAGTAAAGTGTTCTTCATTAACGAAACAATCGTCATTGGACCAACACCACCAGGAACAGGCGTTATATAAGCGCATTTTGGAGCCACTTCGTCAAACTTAACGTCACCAGTCAGTTTAAAGCCCGATTTCTTTGTTGCATCAGGAACACGGGTTGTGCCCACATCGATTACTGTTGCTCCATCTTTTACCATATCTGCAGTAACAAAATTAGGTTGACCCAATGCGGCGATAATAATATCAGCTTCGCGACATTCTTCTATCAGGTTTTTAGAACGGCTGTGACATACGGTTACTGTAGCGTCACCTGGTTTACCTTTTTGCATCATCAGCATAGCCATTGGCTTTCCCACGATATTGCTACGACCCAATACAACGCATTTTTTGCCAGAAGTCTCGATATTGTAGCGTTTTAAAAGTTCGATAATGCCATTCGGAGTAGCCGATAAATAGCAGGGAAGTCCAATTGACATACGACCTACATTAATAGGGTGAAATCCGTCTACATCTTTGCGGTAATCGATTGTTTCAATCACTTTCTGTTCTGAAATATGCTTAGGAAGCGGAAGTTGCACTATAAAGCCATCTACATCTGCATCATCATTCAGTTCGCGTACTTTGGCCAAAAGTTCTTCTTCGGTCACATCATCTTCATATCTGATAAGAGAAGATTTAAACCCACATGCTTCGCATGCTTTTACTTTTGCTGCAACATAAGTTTCACTACCACCATCGTGACCTACCAGAATAGCTGCCAAATGAGGGCGTTTACCACCAGCTTCTACAATCTGAGCTACTTCTGCGGCAATTTCTTGTTTTACCTGTTCAGAAATAGCTTTACCATCTATCAATGTCATAATTGCAAATATATATTAGTAAGTGACAAAAGTAATCTAAATTGATGAGTCTGCAAAAACAAAAAAGAGGACCGAAGCCCTCTTTTGATGTTATTTGAAAATATGTGATGATTATTTTTTCATCTTAGGCATCATTTTGCCCATTTTGCTGCTGGTTACCATCTTCATCATTTTACGAGTCTGATCGAATTGTTTCAGCAAACGGTTAACTTCCTGAATAGTAGTACCACTACCTTTTGCGATACGAGTACGGCGAGATCCGTTCAGAATCTCAGGATTGCTACGCTCTTCGGGAGTCATTGAGTGAATGATAGCTTCGATGCTTTTGAAAGCATTGTCATCAATATCGATATCTTTGATAGCTTTACCCACACCAGGGATCATAGATGCAAGATCTTTCAGGTTACCCATCTTCTTGATCTGCGCAATCTGGCTTAGGAAGTCGTTGAAGTCAAACTGATTCTTCGCAATTTTCTTTTGAAGGCGTTTTGCTTCTTCTTCATCATATTGTTCCTGTGCACGCTCTACAAGTGAAACGATATCACCCATACCAAGAATACGGTCGGCCATACGTGAAGGGTGGAACTGATCGATAGCGTCAAGTTTCTCGCCAGTACCTACAAACTTAATAGGCTTGTTAACCACTGTGCGGATAGATAAAGCAGCACCACCACGTGTATCACCATCAAGTTTAGTCAGAACAACACCATTGAAATCAAGACGGTCGTTAAATTCTTTTGCAGTATTAACAGCATCCTGACCAGTCATCGAGTCGACTACGAAAAGGATTTCATCCGGATTGATCGCTTTTTTAATTGCTTCAATCTCGTTCATCATCTCTTCGTCAACAGCCAGACGACCTGCTGTATCGACAATTACCAGATCATAACCTTTAGCTTTCGCCTCTTTGATTGCATTTTGTGCAATTTCAACAGGATTCTTGCTGCCAGGTTCGCTGTACATAGGCACATCAATCTGTTCTGCAAGAATACGAAGCTGTTCAATCGCAGCAGGACGATAAACGTCGGCAGCTACAAGTAAAGGACGACGATTCTTTTTGCTTTTCAGCATGCGTGCAAGCTTACCTGTAAAAGTAGTCTTACCAGAACCCTGAAGACCCGACATCAAGATAACGCTTGGTTTTCCGCTCAGGTTTATGTCAACAGTTTCGCCACCCATTAAATCTGCAAGTTCATCATGCACGATTTTAACCATCAACTGGCTTGGTTTAACAGCTATCAATACATTCTGACCCATTGCTTTATCCTTTACGCGATCGGTAAAGCTTTTAGCAACTTTGTAGTTAACGTCGGCATCAAGAAGTGCTTTACGAACATCTTTCAGTGTTTCGGCAACATTAATTTCGGTGATTTTACCTTCACCTTTCAGAATCTTAAACGATCTCTCAAGTCTTTCACTTAAATTATCGAACATATTATATCTATCTTTTACTAATTACTAATGAATAAAACGCCCTGTCAGTTTTCAAGGCGTGCAAATGTACGAAATTCTCTTTGATTTACCGTTTTTTTGCTCTCTCAATTTGATATAATGCACAAAATCTAATCACTGATTAACAAGCGTATAACTTTCTTTTTCGTCAAACGGACTGTGATTATTAAAAATGAAGGAAATAAAAAACGCCATATGAAATCGATCTCTCTATTCATACAGCGTCTTATATTTATTGATATTATTCCTTTTAGCTATTCATGCTTAACAGGAATTCATCATTATCTTTTGTTTTTTCAAGACGGTCTTTTACAAACGTCATTGCTTCGATCGGGTTCATATCCGAAAGATATTTGCGAAGAATCCACATGCGGTCAAGTGTTTTCTTATCCAGAAGCAAGTCATCACGACGAGTGCTTGATGCAATAATATTAACTGCAGGGAAGATACGTTTGTTAGACAAGTTACGATCAAGCTGAAGTTCCATATTACCTGTACCTTTGAATTCTTCAAAAATAACTTCATCCATTTTTGAACCGGTATCAATCAGTGCAGTTGCAATGATAGTCAGCGAACCGCCATTCTCGATATTACGGGCAGCACCAAAGAAACGTTTAGGCTTGTGTAAAGCATTTGCGTCCACACCACCTGAAAGTACTTTACCTGAAGCAGGAGAAACTGTATTGTAAGCACGAGCCAGACGAGTGATTGAGTCAAGGAAAATCACCACATCATGTCCGCATTCTACCAGACGTTTTGCTTTTTCAAGAACGATATTCGCAATTTTCACGTGACGCTCTGCAGGTTCATCGAAAGTCGATGCAATAACCTCTGCATTTACGCTACGCGCCATATCAGTTACCTCTTCAGGACGTTCATCAATCAGAAGCATAATCATATAAACTTCTGGATGATTGGCAGCAATCGCATTTGCAATTTCTTTCATCAGGATGGTCTTACCAGTCTTAGGTTGTGCCACGATAAGTGCACGCTGACCTTTACCAATTGGAGAAAATAAATCTACCACACGCGCCGACATAGAATCTGAATAACCACCCTTGCAAAGTTTGAATTTTTCTTCAGGGAATAATGGTGTCAAATGATCGAATGGAACACGGTCACGTACGAAAGCCGCATCACGACCATTGATTTTGTAGACTTTAACGAGTGGGAAATACTTTTCACCTTCTTTCGGAGGACGAATTACACCTTCAACTACATCGCCGGTTTTAAGTCCGAATAGTTTAATTTGCGATTGAGATACATAAATATCATCCGGAGAAGAAAGGTAATTGTAATCAGAAGAACGAAGGAAGCCATAACCATCCTGCATAATTTCAAGAACACCTGTTCCTATCAGAATATCATCGAATTCATATGGTCTTTCGCGTTCTATAACTTTACGCTCTTGCTGTACGGCCGGAGTGTTCTCCATTGGCATTGACGGCATCGGCTTTTGTTGCTGACGCTGCATGTTAGCTTTAGGAGCATTGTTATTATTGTTGTTGTTATTGTTATTCGATGGACCATTTTCGCGTTGCGGTCTCTGAATGCGGGGTCTCTGCTGATGAGCAGGGGCCTGGTGTGCCGGAGAAGGTTGTGCTGAAGAAGCCTGTGAAGGTTGTGTAGCGGCAGGATTTTCCTGAGTATTAACCGGGGTTTCTGGTTTAGCGCTACCAAATTTGCCGAAAAGTTCTGTAGGGAACTCTACTTTTTCCGATGGTAAATCTTCTATAGCAATAAAATCAGCATCTGCATTCGTTTTTGCTTTAGGTTTTTCTTCAATTGCAGTAGCTGGTTCAGCTGCTTCAGTTTCCTGCTGAGCACGAACTGCTTTAGCTTTAGGCTGATTGTTTGCCTTTTTGCTGGTTTTTGTTTTGCTCTCTTCTGCCTTTGGAGTTTCTTCTGTAGAAGTCACAGCTTGTTCTTCGGCCGGAGCAGCTACTGTTTCTTTTTTGGCTTTAGGCGATTTTTTCTTCGGAGTTGCATAAGGAGTTACTTTGATCTCTTCGGTTGAAGCTTTTTCCGAAGTTTTTTCTGATGAAGCAGTTGCATTTTTTTTAGTGGGTTTCGATGCTGTTTTTTCTGTTGCTGCTGCTTCTTCTTTGCCGTTTGAGTCACCGGCTTTTGGTGAGGTTTTTTTCTTGTCTTCTTTTTTAGCTGCTGGTTTCGGACGTTTTTTCTTGTCTTCTTTACGTTCTTCTTTAAGTTTGTCTGCGGCAATCTTTTTGGTTGCGCCAACAATTGCTTGTTCATCGAGAATTCGATAAACTAATTCTTCTTTTTTAAGTGAGTCGGTCTTCTTGATACCCAAATTCTGGGCAATAGACTGAAGTTCCGCCAAACTTTTGTCGTTTAATTGAATAATGTTATACATATAGTATAGTGAGTTATAAATTTTTTATGCTCATTCGAGGAATGTACTACACGATGACATCCTTTGAGTCACATGTAGCCATGTAATAAAAAGTTGTGTTAAGAATCAGGGATAATTTGTTGAATTGGGAACTAAAAATTGTCTCTTAGATAAGAAATACTTTAAACTTCAACGATGCAAAGATAATGAATTATTTAAATACGCTATAAAATCCTCGTTTTTTTTCAGATTAGCAATTAAAATAATCTCAGGCATCCTTGTGGATTTCTTAACTACCCGAATATTTCCATAATCCTCCATTTATAACAATGATATTGCATTATTGTTCAAATGCAGAATGTAGTTCCGTATATAATTCTTGTGATGTTTTTAAATTGCAGAAAATCAGGTTGTTAATAATCGCTTTGCAGAGTGGGAGATTTCTGTAAATACGTAAAGGTTAAACTAACTTTATTCAATACTTATCGTAACTTTACTTAATGCATTGAATAAAGTTACGATAAGTATGGCGTAAAAACAGCAAAAATCAGGAATGCGAAATCTTGCAAATTGTGACCTGTTTTGTATGCTCATCAATTCGGAACCGATTGTCAGTTCTTTGACCGATAACCCATATAATATCTTCACCGCAACACAGCAACCATTGCTTTTCCTTTTCAGTAACACTGAATTTCAGATCAGTCATAAAGTCGCTTAATAATTTTCGTCCTTTCATGCCAAATGGAACGAAACTATCTCCCTTTTCCCATTTGCGCATATAAAGTTTGTTGTGAATTTTGTCACTGTCAAAGCATGCAATCTCTTTATCTTTTGGAATAATAAAATCGTTATTATAAGATTGTGTTGTAAAAGATATTTTAAATTCAGGAGAATCCTGGATATTTATCTCTTCGATGAGTAAATATGAACGGTCTTTTATGATTTCCCAGTTTTTATTACTTCTAAACCTCTTTCCCGACTGTTTATTCAGTGTTTCGAATACATCTTTTATCTGTTCAGAGTTAAAGCCAAGAGGAAAAAGTATTTCATATAGTAATGCTTCCGGGGAAGGTTCGTTTAATAACGCTTCTATACTGATTCTGTGATTGTTATATACTCTTTTTTTACCATCTTCAATTCCTTTCTGATAAACCAGTAATGCCTGGTAAAGAAATTCGGAAGTTTTAGAAACACTCTCTTTAAACGATGGATTAATCTCTTCGAATTGTGGAATAATGTTCAGGCGTAATTTGTTTCGGGTATATTCATCCTGCAGATTTGTACTATCGGTCACAAAAGAATAATTCAGTGTCGAAAGATACTCTAAAATATCCTCCCGGCTAACTGTTAGCAAAGGTCTTACTATCATGCCATTACGGGGTCTCATACCTGTCATGCCATTAATTCCCGTGCCACGCAGAAGGTTTAGTAATACAGTTTCTGTCTGATCATCTTTATGATGTGCTACGGCAATAAAACCGGCACCATTTTCTTTTCTGATCTTTTCAAACCAGTCATAACGCAACTCACGCGCTGCCATTTCAATCGATATTTTATGAGTTGAAGCATACGTTGTTGTGTCGAAACATGTTTTATGCAGAAAGATGTTTTTATCAAGACATAACTGGGTCACAAAAGCTTCATCCCGGTCAGATTCTTCACCACGAAGCTGAAAATTACAATGTGCTGCTTCGCAGAGATACCCTAAACCGGTTAACAAATGTAGTAATGCCACGGAGTCGGCTCCTCCGCTCAGTGCAACAATAATTTTATCTCTGTCGCTAAATAGCTTTTCCTGCTCAATAAACTGTTTAACTCTTCTTTCTAACATATGTGCAAATATAGCCATAAATCTCTATATATCTCGTTCTTAACTATGAATTCTAATTTAAAAACATTCTAAATAAATTGCTATCGTCATACTCTTTAGCTATCTTTGCAGCAAATATTTAGAACTATATATGCGTCTTTCCGAATTAAAAACAGGTGAAAAGGGAGTGATCATTAAGGTATTGGGTCACGGCGGATTTCGCAAACGTATTGTTGAAATGGGTTTTATTAAGGGTAAAACAGTAGAAGTTGTTTTAAATGCGCCTTTAAAAGACCCCATAAAATATCGTTTGATGGGATATGAAATTTCGTTGCGTCGCCAGGAAGCCGAGATGATCGAAGTTATAAGTGAAGAAGAAGCTTCGAAGCACGAATACGATAATGATGAGATTAAATATGGCGAAGTAATTGCCAGCAACATAGAACAACTAAAACAAATTGCCAAAGGTAAACGTCGTACCATTAACGTGGCGCTGGTAGGTAATCCTAATTGCGGTAAAACGACTCTTTTCAATATTGCATCCGGTTCTCACGAACACGTGGGTAATTATAGTGGGGTGACAGTCGATGCCAAGGAGGGATTCTTTGATTTCGAAGGTTATCACTTCCGCATTGTCGATTTGCCGGGTACATATTCTTTATCGGCTTATACTCCCGAAGAGATTTATGTGCGTCGCCATATTATCGATGAAACCCCTGATGTGATCATTAATGTAGTCGATTCATCTAATCTGGAGCGAAATCTTTATTTGACTACACAGCTTATCGATATGAATGTGCGTATGGTTATTGCGCTCAATATGTACGATGAACTTGAAGCCAGTGGCAATGAATTGGATTTCAAGTTACTTAGTAAGCTTTTTGGTGTTCCCATGATACCAACAGTTTGTCGTAAACGCAAAGGTATTGATCATCTGTTTCATGTCGTAATTAATCTTTACGAAGGAGCCGATTTCTTTGATAAAGACGGCAATATCAACCCGGAAGTAGAAAAAGAACTGAAAGACTGGCACAAAGAGCATGTAGATGAGCAACATCATGAAACTCATTTCGAAGATTATGCTCATGGCAATCCGGGCGAAAAGAAAGTATTCCGCCATATTCATATTAATCATGGTCCCGATCTTGAGGAAGCCATAAATGTGGTGAAGGCTGAGATTTCAAAGAACGAATCAATCCGACATAAGTATTCTACCCGTTTTCTGGCCATCAAATTACTTGAAAACGATAAAGAATTTGAGAAACTGGTAAAAACATTGCCCAATGGCGAAGAAATTCTCCGAAAGCGTGATAAGCAGGCCAAACTTATCTCCGAAACTATGCGTGAGGATAGTGAGTCGGCTATTACCGATGCCAAATACGGCTTTATTAGTGGTGCCTTAAAAGAAACATTTACCGATAATCATCTGGAAAAAGAGCAGATGACGAAGTTTCTCGATAAGATTATAACACACCGCATCTGGGGATATCCCATCTTTTTCCTTTTCATGTTCATCATGTTTGAAGCAACTTTTGTTTTGGGTGAATATCCTATGATGGGAATTGAATGGCTGGTAGATTGGTGTGCCGAAATGGTGCAGACGCATATGCCCGAAGGAATGTTTAAAGATATGCTTTCCGATGGTATCATTGCCGGGGTAGGAGGTGTAATTGTCTTTTTGCCAAATATTCTTATACTATATTTCTTTATTTCATTGATGGAAGATTCCGGCTATATGGCTCGTGCAGCATTTATCATGGATAAGGTGATGCATAAGATGGGTTTACATGGCAAATCTTTTATTCCTCTGATTATGGGATTTGGTTGCAACGTACCTGCTGTTATGGCTTCGAGAACTATCGAGAATCGTAAAAGCCGTCTGATAACGATGCTGGTCAACCCGCTAATGTCATGCAGCGCACGTTTACCGGTATATCTTTTATTAGTTGGAGTTTTCTTCCCGCGCAATGAAGGGCTCGTTATTCTTGGGCTTTATGTCATCGGTATTGTTTTGGCTGTATTGATTGCCCGCATATTCAGCAAATTCCTTGTTAAGGGCGATGATACTCCGTTCGTAATGGAATTACCACCATACCGATGGCCTACAGGACGTTCAATTATTCGTCATACCTGGGAAAAAGGAGCACAATACCTGAAAAAGATGGGTGGTATCATTATGATTGCCTCTATCGTTATCTGGGCATTGGGTTATTTCCCTCGTCACGATGAGTATTCTACTGTCTCTTCTCAGCAGGAACATTCATATATTGGTCAGATTGGTCATGCCATGGAGCCTGTAATTGCTCCTTTAGGATTTGACTGGAGACTTGGTATTGGTCTGCTTTCGGGTGCCGGAGCAAAAGAGTTAGTCGTAAGTACACTTGGTGTATTATACGTAGATGATGCAGAAACAGATGTCGCAACTTTAGGAGAACGTATTCCGATTACACCACTAATCGCCTTCTGTTACATGCTATTTGTTCTGATATACTTCCCTTGTATAGCCACGCTTGTGGCCATAAAGCAAGAGTCCGGACACTGGAAATGGGCAGTCTTTGCTGCCTTCTATACCACTGCTCTGGCGTGGATACTCACATTTGCAGTTTATCAAATAGGTAGTTTATTCGTATGACAATAAATTGGCAGGAAATAATAGTTGCGGTCATCTTAATCCTTTGCGGGTTTTTGATAGGCCGCAAAACCTTTCTTTTTTTTAGAAAAGTTCAAAAAAAAGAGAACCCTTGTGATGGTTGTATAACTGGCTGTGAATTAAAGCGTCAGCTTGACGAAAAACGCCGTGAATGCGGTACTTGCAAGCCAAAGTCAACAAAAAAATGCTGCGGATAGTTTGGTAGTTATAAAATATATATTACCTTTGCAACCGCAAACGAGAAACAATGGTTCCTTGGATGAGTGGCTTAGTCAGTGGTCTGCAAAACCATGTACGGCGGTT
>CAMTOS010000051.1 GCA_947074195.1 uncultured Bacteroides sp. | reverse complement strand
ACCGATTGTTAAAAAGAAGATCAAAGTTACATATTTGTATATCCATCTCTTAAAACTTACATTAATGTAGGATTTAGAATGATAAAATATTGCCTAAATACATGTAATTCAAATTGTTAACAGTTTGGTACAATTTTTGATATCTGTTTAATATAAGATGTCTTATATCACACAGAAATTAGTATGATAAAACCAACCTTGCTGGCGCTGATGCCTTGTGGTCTTCGCAATTCTTTTAAAGCTGCTCTATATGAACGGTTCCCTCAGTATGTCAATGATTTAGGTGAATCCGAGAAATTAATAATTGATGGTAACCTGAATTATGAGAAGAGTTTTTATGAAGATATCAACCGGATTAAAAGTATAGAACATCTTCCGGATATATTGATTACTGCAGACATCAACTCGTTTTATCATCAGGACTTTTTAAAGAACTTCCTGAATAAAGAGAATTTCGAGGTCTTTAAATCGGATATAAATCCATCTTATGAAAAGGCAGGTTATTATCATCCTGAAGGATTATTTGCGATGCTACCGGCAAACTTGTTGGTTATTGTGGCTGATACCAGTAAAGTTGCTGAGAGCGAGATGCCCCAAAACTGGACAGATCTTTTGAAGCCGGAGTGGGAGAGGAAAATCGCTCTGAGAGGGGATAAGGATTTCTTTTGCAATGCAGTATTCTTTCCATATTTAAAAAGGTATGGATTTGATGCTTTGAAAGCACTCGCAAAAAATACGGCGATAGGGCTGCATCCTTCGCAAATGGTGAAAATGATGAACAATGATCATACAGATGATATCTCAATCTATGTCATGCCCTATACTTTTTATCGGAATGTAAAGAATAAAGATCGGTTTATTATGATCTGGCCCTTTGAAGGAGGCATAGTCAGTCCGGTGCAAATGTTGGTGAAAAAGGGGAAGTATGAAGAACATCAGGAAATTATCGATTTTATATTGAGTCACGAAATGCGCGACAGAATGTTGCAACTTGGTTATCCGGGTGATGTGCAAACTGAAATACGACTACTAAACTGGATTGGCTGGGATTATATTTATTCGCACGACATACAACAGGAAAAAGAAGAAATGCAACGCATATTTTTCGAATCTTTTAATGGTGAAAAGAAATAGACTGAATTTAGTAAAGCGACACTAAAATGTTGAAAAGAGTAATAGGTATATGGTTCTTATTAATGATTCCTTATCTGTCGGCGATGGGTAAGGAAGTCATTGATATGGCTGGCAGGAAAGTAGTGATTCCCGACAAGATTACACGCGTCATTCCTTTTGATAATAAGACAAATATGCTGCTTTATCCCATTGCGGGCGATAAAATGATTGCTAAAGCTTGGGCGGGAGAAAATGCATCGATGAAGTATATATCGGATGAATACCTGGCAATGAAAGAGGTCGACCTGAAGAATGCCGAAGAGGTGTTGAAAGTCAATCCCGATGTGATTATTGTCGGCACGTTTGTCAATAAGAATACAAGCAACGAGGTAAACCGATATACGAAGTTTGCACAAAAAATAAACAAACCATTGATTATTGTCGATCTGGAGATCATGAATCTCGACAAGACGTATGATTTCCTGGGCAACTTGCTTGGACTGGAGAAAGAGTCGGGCGAATGTTCTGAATTTATCCGTACGGTTTATTCGGAAGTGGCAGGAATGAAAAAGCCGGCAGGTGAATATTCAGTCTATATTGCCAATGCGGAAAGCGGTTTACGAACAGCACCACAGGGAAGTCTGCATGCACAATTGTTCGATATCCTCGGACTAAAAAACGCAGTGGTGGCGCCTATGGATGCCAAGGGTTTTTCAGTCATTACCATAGAACAGTTGATGGCTGTTAATCCGGATTATATCTTTTGCATGGGCAAAGGAAACAGCAATCCTTATAAATCGGTAAAAGATAAAAAAGTATGGAGCAATCTGCAGGCTGTCAAAAGCGGGCAGATTTATAAAGTTCCTTCCGACCCGTTTGTCTGGTTCGATATGCCTCCGTCTATTAATCGTTTGTGCGGACTCATCTGGTTTTGCGGTATCTTTAATATGCACGAAAGCGGAAATACGCAGCGCATGATTACTGATTTCTATCGCATCTTTTATAAATATAATCTTACGGAGAAAGAGTATGGAGAGTTGATAAGCAGATGATTTTTTTTGCTTACCGTTATCATATATTTAAATAACGACTTACTAAAACGACAGGTTATGAAAAAGATTTCAAGGTATTTGTTAGCAGGTTTAGGATTGATGCTGTTCATCAGCAGTTGTAGCAACGATTTAAAGGTTGTTGGACCCGAGTATTCGGATGACATTTGGGAAACAAGGGAGTATAAAGTGCAGAGACACCCTACGGTGATTAGAAACGGTTTTGGTATGGATCTTTTGCATACCGGAAGCGGAGATCTTGATGTGCTTTATATGACGGAAGAATCCAAACTGGAATATCCTTACGACCTTATGTTTAGCAGTGAGATGGCATACAGCAAAAACAGCGCAGGCGAATGGACCGGTACAGGTAATCCGGTTGTTTTCCTGGCCGATGATGTAAAAGCGGCAATGGTTGGTTCCGGTATAACAGATTTCGAAAACTTCACTGCAGCCGATATTGCTCAGTTCGCTTCTGAATTGAAATACGATCCGGTAATCGATATTGAAAGTACACTTCATTATCATGATGATTCTTGTACACCCGATGCGGATGGTAATTATACTCATGAAGAAGGTTTTCCGATACAGAACCTGATTCGTGCCGAATATAAGAAATTGATTATCGGCAATAAATTCCGTCCGAATGTTGGCGGTGTGTTCGAATGTGCAGCTAATGATCCTGAACAGGTAAATCTTCAGCCGGTGTTTCTGGTTGAAACCAAAGAAAAAGCCTATGCGGTTTTTATGTTTAAACTGTTTCAGGGAGTGGGTGAAGATGCGCAGAACGCAACACTGACATGGCGACTTATCTCTTTATAATTTAAAAGGTTTTCTGAAAAAAAGTATGGCTAAAAGAATTGTATTTATGTTGCTTTTACTGACAGCATCATGTGTTCTAAAAGCCAATAAATATAGCGGGCGAGTCTTCGATAAAACTACCGGAGAGCCGCTCCCTTTTACCCATATTTTTGATCAGAAAGGCTGTTTTCTAACCTTAAGCGACAATAACGGCAAATTTATTATTGAGATTGCCGGCACTGATTCTATACGGATTATAGCGACATCAGTAGGATATGAGAAATATTCTATGGCATTTTCCCGTTCTGCCCGTGAATTACTCTTAGCTCTTTCGCCATTAACGCATCAGCTGAATGATGTTGAGGTAGAAGGAGTAAGAAGTGCGATTAATATCAACCGACCGTATGCACAGAATACGGTCTATGCTGCGAAAATAGAAGAAAATATCAGCTCATCTTTAATTGATGTACTGGAAACGGTTCCTGGATTGTATAAGAAATCGGAATATCATTCTCCGATTGTATTGAGAGGATTATCGGGAAAAAGAGTATTGGTGACCGAAGATGGAAACCGGAAAATGGGGAGTACTTCGTCGGGCTTTTCGGGACAAACTGTGAATGTTTATAACCTTGAGAAGGTGGAGGTGATAAAAGGACCGGCATCGGTACGTTATGGTCCGGGTGCGATTGGTGGCATCATCAATATGGTTTCCCGGCAACCGTTCGCCCAACAGGGTTTTAACGGCAGAGTGCTGGGGGTGTATGGAACGAATAATAATGAATATACTGTTCTTGGCAATCTGAACTATTGCAATGAGTCTAACTCTCTGAGCATTGGCGGACGCTATCAGCATGCTTCCGATTTTCATTATGGAAATGGTATAAAGGCGGAAAATAGTTTTCATAAGGATGCCGATGTGAATGCGATGTATATTCATCGGTTCAGGAATAATCTTTCAGTGGCTGTGAACGGAAATGTGCATTTAGGTGGTCCGTGGGGACGACCGAAAGGGTATAACGGAACGGAGTATGTAGTGCAGACGGCCGAAAGGGATGATAGTTATTACATCAATGCCGGTGTGAAATGGAGCGGCGAGCGTATACCGCTGACAATTGATGCTGCAGTATTTTATGATAAAGATCGCCTGAAGGAGGTACGAAGCGATTATGATATCGGATCGGGCAGACTTTCTTTTCAGGAGACGGTGGATTATGATAACTACTATAGTGGATGGAAGCTTCATGCACTTTATCAGGTGAAAGATAATATTCAGCTGATGTTGGGTAGTGATGGTGTATTCTATCGGGTTAAATCGCCAACGGTAATGCAGGACTTTTTTAAGAATTATATTATCCGGAATAAAGTGGCAGATAATTCGGGGGTGGTAATGGGTGGCTTGTTTCTGGAATCTGAGGTGAACTTCTGTGGCGATAAACTGAAATGGGTAGTTGGCGTTCGTGGCGATTTGGCGAAGATGAACGAAGGGAATGTACATGATACATTATTGGTGAAAGGCAGATCGCCACATCTGAAAATAATCAATGCCAATACAGGGTTGATGTATCAGTTTGTCAGGGATTTATTTCTTTCGGTTAATATAGCGCGTGCCTCGCGAATGCCTGATGCAAAGGAATTATTTGTCGAATCATCGACGACAGATGGAATGGTATATGGTAACCCGGCATTGAAACCTGAATATGGTTTTAATTTTGATTTGGGAGTAAAAGGGTATTTCAGTGATTTCATTTTTGATATTTCGCTCTATGCTAACTTTCTGCACGATTTTATTACGCCGGTTATGTGGTATGGGGCCAACAAAAAAGGGAACAATTATAAATATGACAATATAGATAAGTCGCTGATTTATGGCGCGGAGATTTCACTGGCGTATAATCGTAATGGAATATTTACCGATAGGGATGCCTTTAATTATAATGGTTTTGCGGTAGTCACGAAGGGCTATGAAATAAAGAAGGATCACAACTGGTGGAATAAGGACAGGATTCCGTTGAATCAGATTCCTCCTTTTAATACACGGCACGAAATTATCTATCGCTATCGGTTTGGTGGTAAACTATCTGTTTATGCAGGGATGAATCTTTTATGGTTTAATGGACGAAAAGAGTATGCATCGACCAGTTATCCTACCGGTTCGTATTGCTTGATAGGTTGTCTGGCGGGTGTGCAAAAACGAATTCAGAATGTGAAATACAGATTGTCGGTGAATATAAGTAACCTGACCAATGAAGCGTACAAACCATTTGAATCGCTGATTTATGGAATGGGGCGCAATATAAAGTTTTTGTTTTCTGTGGAATTTGGTGAATCGAACCGCCGCTACAGAACAAACTGTATTAATGAATGAAAGGAAATGACTTATGATAAAACTGATTACTGTTTCAGGACCACCTTCATCGGGAAAAACTTCGGTGCTGACGCATGTGCTGCGGACGATAACCGGCCGGAATATAAAGGCGGGTGTCGTGAAATTCGATTGCCTGTCGACGACGGATGATCAGGTTTATGACAAATACGATATTCCGGTACGTGTAGGTTTATCGGGCAGTCTTTGTCCAGATCATTATTTCGTAAACAATATCGAAGATTGTCTGAACTGGGGAAAGTCGGAGGGGTTGGATTATCTTTTTTCTGAAAGTGCCGGTCTGTGCAACCGTTGTTCTCCTCATTTAAAGAAAGTAATGGCGGTTTGTGTGATAGATAATCTAATGGGTATAAATACACCAAAGAAAATCGGTCCGATGCTGAGGTTTGCCGATATCATCGTCATTACCAAAGGGGATATTGTATCGCAGGCCGAACGTGAAGTGTTTGCTTATAAAGTGAGACAATCGAACACCAAAGCTACCATTATGTTTGTCAATGGCATCACGGGACAGGGCATTAGCGAACTGACTTCCTTATTATATGATGCTCCCGAAGTAGAGACTTTACAAGGTGGCTCGTTGCGTTTCTCTATGCCGGCAGCCTTGTGTTCTTACTGTCTGGGCGAAACGCGTATTGGTGATGAATTTCAGGTAGGTAATTCCCGCAAAATCAAAATCTGATCGTCTATGAATCCTTTGAAAGAAAAAATATCGCAAATGCTGGAAGAGCATCCTATGCTGGCCGACTTCTTTACCTATAAGAGTTTTAATGACAGCCTGACGCTGGAGAATTATCTGAATAGCTTCTCTGAAGAGGAGTTGGAAGAACTTGGAACAAGCCGGGAGCATCTTCGCGAAAATATTCTGGAACTGATAAAGCAGATGGATAAGAAGTCATTGATGGAGGTGAATAGTATTACTGTGAAAGGGGGATGTTTCAAAGATGGCACCCCGGAAAATGCTGAAGTAGTGTTGAAAAAAGGAACGGTGACAAGTATAGTGGGGCCAACCGGTTCGGGCAAAAGTCGTCTGCTGGCCGACATTGAATGGATGGCGCAACGGGATACACCTACTCATCGGCAAATACTGATTAATGATGAAGTGCCAGACAGTAAACTTCGCTTCTCGTTTGACTACAAGCTTGTGGCTCAACTCTCTCAGAATATGAACTTCGTGATGGATACAACAGTCGAAGAATTTATTAAAATGCACATCGAAAGCCGGAATCTGAGCAATAGTAACCTGTTGATGAAAGAGATCGTGACGCAGGCCAATCTGTTATCCGGTGAATCTTTCGAAGAATCGACTCCCATTACCTCATTATCCGGTGGTCAATCCCGTGCACTAATGATTGCCGATACCGCCTTTCTGAGTTCATCGCCAATTGTACTGATTGATGAGATAGAAAATGCAGGTATTGACCGGAAAAAAGCACTTGAACTGCTGGTGAGGAAAGAGAAAATAATTCTGATTGCCACACATGACCCTATTCTGGCATTACTGGCAGAAAAACGTATCATTATAAAGAATGGAGGCATCATAAAGATGATTGAAACGACTGAGAAAGAAAAGCAAAACCTCGTTGTTCTCGAAAAAATGGATGCCCGACTGATGGAACTCCGCAACCGGCTAAGAAACGGAGAAGAATTGAATAAGTTTGACTTAAACAACGAATAGGAAATATGGAAGAGATTAAAATTAATCCAATCGGGGTGATACATACTCCTTTTAAGGAGATAGCTAATATGCCAATACAACCACTTGCGGCTCAGGGTATAAAGGGAGTAATTGAACTTAACGAAGAATATCTGGCGGGGTTAAAAGACCTTGATGGCTTCTCGCACATTACACTGATTTATCACTTCCATAAAATTGACGGCTACAAACTTGAAGTGACTCCGTTTATGGATACACAACCGCATGGCATCTTTTCGACCAAATCGCCGAAACGTCCCAATGCCATCGGTCTGTCGACTGTTAAATTACTGGGAATAGAAGGCAATAAACTCTTTATTGAAGAAATTGATGTACTCGACGGTACCCCGTTGATAGATATCAAACCCTTCTATCCACGTTACGATAACCGTGAAAATGTGGCGATTGGCTGGTTAGAGAAGAATAAAGATTTACCGATAGAAAAACTTCGTTCTGACGAACGTTTTAAATAATGAATATGCTCATTGCAGAAAAGAATAAGAATTGGATCGCATTGTTTGTTCTGGCAATAGTTTTGCTATTCCTGATTCTTTTATCAATAACGATAGGCCGCTATCCCATTAGTTGGGAAGTATTGATCTCTTATCTTTTTAGAGAAGAATATGCCGACTCAAATCTGCCTGTCGTGTTATGGGATATACGCTTGCCCCGAATTTTTGCAGCAATTGTTACCGGTGGCGCACTTGCTTTGGCTGGTGCATCTTATCAGGCCATATTTAAAAATCCTATGGTAAGTCCCGATATTCTTGGAGTGAGTTCTGGAGCGGGGTTTGGTGCATCGTTAGGCATATTTCTTGGATTACCGGCTTGGGGTATACAATTTACTGCTTTTATCTTCGGACTACTGGCTGTGTCTATGGCCTTCTCTATCGCTAAAATCATAAACCGAAAGTATGAGTCTATTTTGATGCTGGTTTTGACGGGTATAATTATCAGCGCCGTATTCAATGCATTGATTTCGCTCATTAAATATGTAGCCGATACAGACAGCCAGTTACCTGAAATTACCTTTTGGCTCATTGGAAGTCTGGCGTCCATCAATTTGGGTGAACTGAAGTTTGTCATTCCGGCAGTCATCATCGGTTCTGTACCTTTATTGCTTTTATCCTGGAAGATGAATATCATGAGTTTTGGCGATGAAGAAGCAAAAGCGATGGGGATAAATCTGCAACGCATCAGGATTATAATTGTCATCTGCGCCTCACTGATTACGGCATCGGTAGTATGTGTGGCAGGATTGATAGGTTGGATTGGATTGATCATCCCACATTTCGCCCGTTTTCTGGTAGGTCCCAACCATCGCATCATGCTTCCCGTCTCAATTCTTTCCGGAGCTTGCTTTTTGCTGCTTACCGATGATATATCACGAAGTGCTACCGCTTTGGAAATTCCTTTAAGCATCATTATTGCTTTAATCGGTGCCCCTTTCTTTTTATTCTTTTTGGCTAATTCATCGCGAAAAATTCAATAGACATGATGTTGGAAATAACGAATGGCACTATAGGCTATGGAAAAAAAGCAATCCTCAGCGATATAAATCTTTCTATAAAGAAGGGTGAAGTTGTGAGTGTGCTTGGAAAAAATGGTGCCGGTAAGACAACACTCTTTAAATCTCTTCTTGGTTTGCTGCCTGTGTTAAGTGGGAGTGTGAGTCTCAATGGAAAAGATATAAAAGAATGGGGAAAAAGAGAGTATGCGCGGAGTGTAGCCTATATTCCACAGGCAAAAACGCTGCCATTTCCATATAAAGTCTCTGATGTCATTCTGTTTGGCCGTGCTGCACACCTCTCTTTCTTTGGACATCCCGGCAAGAAAGATCGTGAAATCGTGGAACGGACACTGGATCGTTTAAAAATAAATGATTTGCGCGATAAGATATATACTAATCTGAGTGGGGGAGAACAGCAAATGGTCATCATTGCACGTGCACTGGCACAGGAACCCGATTTTCTGATAATGGATGAACCAACCTCAAATCTCGATTTTGGCAATCAGATAAAAATTCTTCATCAGGTACTTCAGCTTAGAAAAGAAGGAATTGGAATACTAATGGCAACGCATTCCCCCGACCATGTTTTTCTATGTGAATCGAAGGTTGTTGCTATTCATAGAGACAAAGTCATTCAGGCTGAATATAAAAACGAGTCATTGGATGACAGTTTTTTTAGTGATATCTATGATGCGAAGGTGAAAATAAAAGATCTCGATGGAAAAGGGTATCACCGGAAAGTATGTTTCCCAGTCCTGGAGTAGTGTTAAAAACGGAGGGGTATAAAATGAAAAAAGACCATCAAGAGTGGAAGCCTCTCAACAGTCAATTTATCGTTGCTTTAAGCAAGTAGCGGGACCCGGGATTGAACCGGGGACCTCATGATTATGAATCATGCGCTCTAACCAGCTGAGCTATCCCGCCATTGTTTCTCGATTGCGGGTGCAAAGATAGAGACTATTTTTTAATCTCCAAAACTTTTGCCACTTTTTTGCGAAAATATTTCGTTTTTGCCCATTTATACCCTTTTTAGGTGGGTAAAATGTGAAAAACAAAGGTATGGAGTAATATTTTTAATCAACATTTGTGTAAAAACAAAAACTATATATATATTAGCGAACACAAATTTAATAAAACTATGAAAAAAGAGAAAATACATCTTCAGTATCTTCTTAATGGGGCGTCTAAAAACATATTATGGTCTTCGATCAGTACTCCGTCAGGATTGGAAAACTGGTTTGCTGACAGAGTAATATCGGATGATAGAACGGTAGAGTTCCAGTGGGGAAAAACAGAAAAACGCACGGCAGAGATTATTGCAGTAAGATCTCAATCATTTATCCGTTTCAGATGGACGGATGAGGATGAGACACGCAGCCATTTTGAAATTCGTATGAATTATAATGAACTAACCGGTGATTTCGTTCTCGAAATTGTCGATTTCGTTGAACCTGATGAAACTGAAGATATGAAAGAACTTTGGGATTCTCAGGTGGTAAAGTTGAGACGTACATGCGGATTTTAGTTAACTTTCAGATAAAAAGTTTCTGCACTCCTTTTTTTGTACTAATTTTGCATCTTAATCTTATGATTTAAGAGTTGAGATGCTACGCATTAAAAGGTTAGATATATTCATCGCAAAAAGCTTCCTGCTACTTTTTTTAGGTACATTCTTTATTTGCCTCTTCATCTTTATGATGCAGTTCTTATGGAGTTATGTGAATGTACTGGTAGGTAAGGGGCTCGACATGACCGTAATGGGTCAGTTTTTTTTCTATTCAGCATTATCCTTAGTGCCGGTTTCGCTGCCTTTGGCTGTGTTGCTGGCTTCACTTATTACCTTCGGAAATTTTGGGGAACGGTACGAGTTGCTTGCCATGAAGGCAGCCGGTATTCCGTTGATCATGATTATGCGGCCACTCATTGTAATGGTCTGCATCATTTGTTGTATCTCTTTTTACTTCCAGAATGTGATTGGCCCAATTGCTCAGCAAAAATTGGGTACACTTATCATATCCGTAAAACAGAAATCTCCCGAACTTGATATTCCTGAAGGTGTATTCTATGATGAAATCCCCGGATATAATCTGAAGATTCATAAAAAAGACCGTAAAACAGGGATGCTTTATGATGTACTGATATACGATTTAAAGGATGGTCCTGAAAATGCGCATATCATTTATGCTGACTCCGGCAGAATGGAAATGACTGCTGATAAGCAACATTTGAACTTGTTTCTATATAGTGGTGAGCTTTTCGAGAATCTGAAATCTCAGAATATGAAGAGTAAGAATGTGCCCTATCGCCGCGAATCCTTCAGCGAAAAGTTTGTGATTATTGAATTTGACTCCGATTTTAATATGGCTGATGCCAGCATCATGAGTAATCAGGCTACCACAAAAAGTATGGCTATATTAAGTGAATCTATCGATTCAATGCAGCTGGTAGGCGATAGTATCGGACGCAGGTATATGACGGATTTGAAAAATAGTACCTATTCTTTATCTTACCGAATGTCTAAAGATGACTCTTTAAAGGTCATTGCTGAGGATCGTCCGCGTTATGATATTGACAGTTTATATGAGGCTTCAACATTAAATCAGAAACAAAAGGCGATGTCTGCTGTGGCATCACGCTCGGAAGGGATGGCAAGCGATTTGAAGTTTAAGAGTTATACTATGGAGGGGAATGATTATCAGATTCGTCGTCATAATATAGAATGGCATAAGAAAATCACAATTTCTCTGTCTTGTCTTTTATTCTTCTTTATTGGTGCTCCTTTAGGTGGTATTATCCGTAAAGGTGGATTGGGGATGCCTGTTATTGTGTCGGTATTGCTTTTCATCTTCTACTATGTGATCGATACAAGTGGATTCAAAATGGCCCGTGATGGTCGTTGGATTGTCTGGATGGGTGTCTGGATGAGTTCGGCGATTCTTCTTCCATTGGGTATATTTCTGACGTATAAATCGAATAAAGACTCTGTGGTATTGAACACGGATATAATCGTTGGCTGGATTAAACGAATGATTGGCATACGAAGTGTACGTCATATCTTTAAAAAGGAAGTGATCATTCATGACCCTGATTATCCGAAATTACTGAAACAACTTTCTCAGTTATCTGAAGAATGTAAACAATATGAAGTGGTTAACAAGCTTCGCAAAGCACCGAATTACTTTAAGCTCTGGATGAGTAATATAGATGATACTGAAGTCAAAAACATTCATCTTAAAATGGAAGCTATGATCGATGAAATGTCGAATTCAAAATCATCGACATTGCTTAATTTACTCAATAGTTATCCGGTGATTGCGGTAAACGCACATACTACTCCTTTTCACAGACACTGGCTGAACTTGTTGTCTGGTATAATTGTTCCGATTGGACTGTTCTTTTATATCCGTATATGGATTTTCCGTATACGATTGTCAAAGGATATGGAACGAATCATTAAAACAAATGCTGATATAGAGCATGTTATAAACCAAGGAAAGAATTTATAAATAGTTACGATATAATGGAAAAGATCAGATTAGATAAAATTGAAGATGCAATCGAAGATTTTAAAAAAGGCGAATTTGTGATTGTAGTCGATGATGAAGATCGCGAAAATGAAGGTGACCTTATCATTGCGGCTGAGCTGATAACTCCTGAAAAGGTGAATTTTATGTTGAAACATGCACGTGGTTTGCTGTGTGCACCTATTACTGTTTCGCGTTGTAAAGAACTGGACTTGCCGCATCAGGTAAGTGATAATACTTCGGTACTTGGTACACCTTTTACCGTAACTATTGATAAACTGGAAGGGTGCTCTACCGGTGTTTCGGCGGCAGACCGTGCTGCAACGATTCAGGCACTGGCTGATCCGGCTTCTACACCGGCAACATTCGGTCGCCCCGGACATATCAATCCACTTTATGCGCAGGAAAAAGGTGTGCTTCGTCGTGCTGGTCATACTGAAGCTACTATCGATATGGCTCGCCTGGCCGGCTTATATCCTGCAGGTGCATTAATGGAGATTATGAGCGAAGATGGTACAATGGCACGTCTACCTGAACTTCGTGAAATGGCCGATAAATTTAATTTGAAACTCATCTCTATTCACGATTTGATTGCTTATCGACTAAAACAGGAGTCAATTGTTGAAAAAGGAGTAGAAGTACATATGCCTACTGAATTCGGTGATTTCCGTCTGATTCCTTTCAAGCAAAAATCGAATGGACTGGAGCATGTCGCTTTGTTTAAAGGTGAATGGAGTGAAGATGAACCTATTCTGGTACGTGTACATTCATCATGTGTTACCGGTGATATATTTGGTTCTAAACGTTGCGATTGTGGCGAACAGCTGCACAAAGCAATGGAACTGATTGATAAAGAAGGTAAAGGTGCTATTGTTTATCTGAATCAGGAAGGCCGCGGTATCGGATTGATGGAAAAGATGAAAGCTTACAAATTACAGGAAGATGGTATGGATACGGTAGATGCGAATGTGTGTCTTGGACATCTTGCCGATGAACGTGATTATGGTGTAGGTGCACAGATGCTTCGCGAAATTGGTGTTCATAAAATGCGCCTGATGACAAATAATCCCGTGAAACGTGTTGGTCTTGAGGCTTATGGACTTGAGATTGTGGACAATATCTCTATTGAAACCGTTCCTAATCCTTTTAACGTACGTTATCTTAAAACGAAAAAAGATCGCATGGGGCATACCCTGCATTTTAATAAGTAATTTAACCACTTTGTTTCTGTAAGTGGATTATTCTTGTTATTTTTGCCATCAAATTTACTTAACTATAATAAATTAGATACTAAATGAATCAATTATCAGATCGTTTGAACAGCTTATCGCCTTCTGCAACTTTGGCTATGTCGCAGAAAAGTAATGAACTTAAAGCGCAGGGTGTAGATGTTATTAATCTAAGTGTTGGTGAACCCGACTTCAATACTCCTGAGCACATTAAAGAAGCTGCGAAAAAGGCTATTGATGAAAACTACTCTCGTTATTCTCCGGTTCCTGGTTATTTGGGATTGCGTAATGCAATTGTTGAGAAACTTCAGAAAGAGAATGATTTGACATATACAGCTGCTCAGATTTCTTGTGCTAATGGCGCTAAACAATCAGTATGTAATGTTATTCTGGTTTTGGTAAATCCGGGTGATGAAGTTATCGTACCTGCTCCTTACTGGGTGAGCTATCCTGAAATGGTGAAACTTGCTGAAGGTACACCGGTTGTGGTTTCTGCGGGTATTGAACAGGATTTCAAAATTACTCCTGAACAACTTGAAGCTGCAATTACTCCTAAAACGAAAGCTTTGATTCTTTGTTCTCCTTCTAATCCAACCGGTTCTGTTTACAGCCGTGAAGAGTTGGAAGGTTTGGCTAAGGTTCTTGAAAAATATCCTGATGTAATTGTTATTGCTGACGAAATCTACGAACACATCAATTATATCGGAAAACATCAGAGTATAGCTCAGATTCCATCAATGAAAGACCGTACAGTTATCGTTAATGGTGTATCTAAAGCTTATGCAATGACAGGATGGCGTATTGGTTTTATTGCTGGTCCGGACTGGATTGTAAAAGCAGTAAATAAACTTCAGGGTCAGTATACTTCAGGTCCTTGCTCTGTATCACAAAAAGCTGCGGAAGAAGCTTATCTTGGTACTCAGAAACCTGTTGAAGAAATGCGCGAAGCTTTTGCACGTCGTCGCGACCTGATTGTTAAGCTTGCTAAAGAAGTACCAGGTTTTGAAGTAAATGTACCTGAAGGTGCATTCTATCTGTTCCCAAAATGTGATTCATATTTTGGGAAAGCAAACGGCGATCGTAAAATTGCTGATTCTGATGATCTGGCATTGTATCTTTTGGAAGAAGCACACGTTGCATGTGTAGGTGGTTCATCATTTGGTGCACCAGACTGTATCCGCATGAGTTATGCTACAAGCGATGAAAATATCGTTAAAGCAATTACCCGTATTAAAGATGCACTGGCTAAATTGAGCTAATCATATATTATTATAAATAAGGAAAGCCGTTCATTAATTGAGCGGCTTTTCTTATTTATCTAGGTAATAGATAGATACAAAAAAGACTGATTTTCATTGAAAATCAGTCTTTTTTTATTCAGTTTGGATTGTCTCCTATCAAGCTGGGTGAATTGCTTCAGAAGGACAAACATCTGCACAAGTTCCACAGTCTGTACATACTTCAGGATCGATAGAATAGATATCTCCTTCAGAGATAGCGTTTACTGGACACTCGTCGATACAAGATCCGCAAGCGATACAATCGTCAGTAATTACGTAAGCCATTTTTTATAAGAATTTAATTATTAGTATTTATACAACAGACAAAAGTACACGTTTATTTTTATTCTCAAATGCAAACCTGTATAAAAATAGCTAATTTGTAACACTTCTAAATAAGTGGCGAGACAATAATTTTAATAGACAGTCGTTTTTAAATTAGTGAAACGAATCGTATCCTTTTTAATCATAGGTTTAGTTGCTCTATCTCTTGCGGCACAAACCCGTAAAGTGCAGAATCGCCCGTATATTGATCAGCGCCTCTGGCATTATGGATTTCTTGCAGGTATACATATGCAGGATCTTAAGTTTGTGAATAACGGATTCATAACTGAAGATGGTGAAAGTTGGTTTGCTGATGTAGCCGAATATTCACCCGGTTTTTCAGTAGGTGTTCTTGGAGAGCTTTATTTAAATCACTATATGGCTGTCCGTTTCATTCCTTCTCTTTATTTCGGCGATAAACGTGTGCAGTTTCGTGAAATTGAAACCGGCGAAAAACATTCTCAGAATATTCGTTCTGCCTATGTTGGCGTGCCGATTGATGTGAAATTTTCTGCAGAACGTTTCAATAACTATCGCCCGTATGTGATGCTTGGTATAGCACCAATGGTCGATTTAACAGTGAAGAAAGGAAAGCCTATCCGTGTTAAACCCTTCGATTGTTATATAGAGGTAGGAATGGGTTGTGATATCTATCTACCTTTCTTTAAGCTGATACCGGAACTTAAATTTGGTTTTGGATTAGTCAATCTCATAGAAAAGAACCGAAATGATCTGACCGACCGGTCGATGATGAAATTTACCGAATCCATTGATAAAGCAAAATCGCGCATGATTGCATTGACGTTCTATTTTGAATAATATAGTGATGCATAAAATTGATATTGAAAACTGGAACAGAAAAGAACATTATGAATTCTTTTCTAAAATGAAGAGTCCTTTCGTGGGACTCACTACAGAAGTTGATTGTACGATTGCTTATCAGCAGGCAAAGACAAAGAGCGTATCATTCTATGCCTGGTATTTATACAAATCGGTTCAGGCATCAAACCGGATTGAAGAAATGAAGCTTCGGATTGTCAATGATGAAGTCGTTTGTGTTGATACTCTCGGAGCAGGTTCTACTGCACTTCGTAAAGACGGGACTTTTTCTTTTATCTATGTTCCTTATGCTGACAATTTTGATGACTTCTATAAATCATTCCAAAAAGAAATAGATGAAGTGAATCACTCTAACGGAATGCGTTTAAACGATGACGATGTTAAGATATCTCATATCCGTTATTCTGTTGTACCATGGATAAGTTTTACTTCTATTATGCATCCAACTAACTTTAATGCAAAAGATGCTGTTCCTCGTATTGTTTTTGGTAAATACCATGAAGTTAATGGAAGGTTAATGATGCCGGTTTCTGTTGAAGTTCATCACGGGTTGATGGATGGTTATCATATAGCCCGTTATCTGGAAGAATTTCAAAATCTGCTAAATGAGCAGTCGTAACTATGTAACTATTCAAACAATATCGATATATACAGTTAAAGCTAATCTTCAATGATTGGCTTTTTTTATTTTCAGGCCGATTTAAAAGATAAAGTAACTATATGGATAACAAAGGCTTTCAAAAATAAGGTAAAAGCAAACGGATTCTTTAACTTTGCAGTATATTTTTCGTGAGTGAAAAATACATTTCAAATAGTAATTAAGTTAGTATACTGCCATGCCATTAAATTTGCCCGACAGGTTGCCTGCCATAGAGTTGCTGAAAGAGGAAAATATATTCGTGATTGACAACTCGCGTGCAAAACATCAGGATATACGTCCGCTGAGGATTGTTATTCTGAATCTTATGCCCCTGAAGATCACTACAGAAACAGACCTCATTCGCTTACTCTCCAATTCGCCTCTGCAGGTGGAATTATCTTTTATGAAGATTAAGAGTCATACCTCAAAAAACACTCCTGTAGAACATATGAAAGAGTTTTATCATGATTTCGAAGAGATGAAGCATGAAAAATACGATGGCATGATTATTACAGGCGCACCCGTCGAACAGATGGATTTTGAAGAAGTGAGCTACTGGAGTGAAATTCAGGAGATTTTCGACTGGACACGTTCTAATGTTACCTCAACTTTTTATATATGCTGGGCGGCTCAGGCTGGTTTGTATCATCACTATGGTATTCCTAAATATCCGCTGGAGAAGAAAATGTTCGGTGTATTCGAGCATTATTCGCTCAATCCGCTTAATTCTATATTTCGTGGTTTTGACGATGTTTTCTATGTTCCACACAGTCGTCATACCGAAATCAGAAAAGAAGATATTCTTAAAAATGCAGCTTTGACGCTGCTTTCCGAATCGCCTGATTCGGGAGTATATATGGTTTCTGCTCGTGGCGGACGCGAATTCTTTGTTACAGGTCATTCTGAATATTCTCCTTTGACACTCGATACTGAATATCGTCGTGATGTGGATAAAGGTCTTCCTATTGAAGTTCCCTGCAATTACTATCTGAATAATGATCCGGCCAATGCACCTTATGTACGCTGGCGTGGTCATGCTAATCTGCTATTTTCTAACTGGCTGAACTATTTCGTTTACCAGGAAACCCCATATAATATTAACGATATACGATGAGTAAAACCCGTAAGATTGAGCTGTTGGCTCCTGCCAAGAATTTAGAAAGTGGTAAGGAAGCTATTTTGCATGGTGCAGATGCGGTTTACATCGGCGCACCTCGCTTTAGTGCACGTGCTGCAGCCGGTAATTCCATGGCTGATATTGAAGAGCTGGTTAAGTTTGCTCACCTGTATAATGTACGTATTTATGTGGCATTGAATACACTGCTTACTGATGAAGAGTTAGCTGAAACTGAAGCAATGATTCATGATTTCTATCGCATGGGTGTTGATGCGCTTATTGTTCAGGATATGGGAATCACGAAACTTAATCTGCCGCCAATTCCTTTGCACGCGAGTACACAGACTGATAATCGTACTGTTGAGAAGGTCAAATTCATGGCCGATTCCGGTTTTACACAAGTCGTTCTTGCCCGCGAAACATCTTTAAATGAGATCAGACAAATTCATGAGGCTTGTCCGCAAACTTCTCTTGAAGCTTTTGTGCACGGTGCATTATGTGTGAGTTATAGTGGACAGTGTTATGTAAGTCAGGCTTGTTATGGTCGCAGTGCCAACCGTGGAATGTGTGCACAGTTCTGTCGCTTGCCATTCAATATGGTCGATGCTGATGGCAAAACGATTGCACGCGAAAAGCATCTGCTCTCTTTGAAAGATCTGAATCTGAGTGATGATATCGAAGCGCTTATCGATGCCGGAGTTTCTTCTCTGAAGATTGAAGGCCGTCTGAAAGATCTGACTTATGTAAAGAATGTCACAGCCGCTTATCGTCAGAAGATCGATGCCGTTTTAAAACGTCGTAAGGAGTATGTTCGTGCATCTTCGGGTACCTCAAAATATGATTTCACTCCGCAGTTGGATAAAAGTTTCAGCCGCGGGTTTACTAAATATTATCTCAACGAACGTGGCTCAAACGAAGTAGCATCTTTCGATACCCCTAAATCGCTGGGCGAAGAAATGGGCTTTGTTAAGGCACAGCGCGAGAACTATATTATTGTGGCAGGAGTAAAACCTTTCCATAATGGTGATGGTGCCTGCTATGTTGATGTTCAGGGTAAACTCAAGGGATTTCGTGTAAACAGGGTAGATGGAAACAAAATATTCCCTGCTGAGCCGATTCAGATTCCTGCTAAAACTGTGATTTATCGTAATTATGATCAGGATTTCGAAAAACAACTTTCACGAAAATCTGCTGAACGTAAACTGGCTCTGCATTTGCTTCTTGAAGAGAATCAATTTGGTTTTACACTTACATTGACTGATGAAGATAAGGTGAGTGTTTCACTGGGATGGGAAGCTCAGAAAGAACTTGCGCGTACACCACAAACGGATAATTTGCGTAATCAGTTATCTAAACTGGGAAATACTCCGTTTGAAGTAAAGGATATAGAGATAAACTTCACTGACAATTGGTTTATCCCTGCTTCTCAGTTGGCCGAGATTCGTCGTCAGGCTATCGATCGATTAATAACTACAAGATATACAACTTATAAACAAGAGATTTCTGTCTGGAAACCTACGACACATGCTTTCCCTGTGAAAGAACTAACTTATCTGGGAAATGTCATGAATAAATCGGCTGCATCCTTTTATAAAGATCATGGAGTAACCCGCGTCGATGAGGCTTTTGAACTCAAACCTGTGGACGATGCTGTACTAATGCTGAGCAAACATTGTATTCGCTATAGCATGGGCTGGTGTCCTACCTATCAGAAAACACGCTCGCCATATCGCGAACCTTTTTATCTGGTAAGCTCAGACGGAAAGCGCTTTAAGCTGAAATTCGATTGTAAACGTTGTCTGATGGAAGTCAGTAAAGGAGAATGAGAAAAACTGCCGGTAAATGGATGAACGCATTCAAAAAGAAATTTTGGCGATGCAATACGGTTGCTATATTGATTCCAATAATAGCACTTCTTCTTTTTGCCGGCTGTTATCAAAGTATTCCTAACCCTGCTTTATCGATACAGGCCGATAAAGAGATGGATACACTTACTCCATCCGTAGGCCGTTATTTTGCTCAGAATGCCAATTTTGAGGTTTATGCAGATTCGGTGGTTATAGAGAATTTGCCCTTAAAAGATTCATATATAACATTATACAAAGGAAATAGGGTAGTTGTAGCCGATTTCTCTGTCCATCAGGGCGATACATTAGATTCGATCTGGGTGAAGATTGCCCAATCGCACGAAGTGCAGGGATGGTTGCCCGAAAGGACATTGCTTCAGGCTTTTATTCCGGCCGATAGCGTATCACAACTCATTCATCGTTTTAGCAATATCCGCATCTTTTTCACACTTTGCGCATTTACGGTTTTCATCGCCTTTTTTCTTTTTTATCTAAAGCGAAGAAACCGTCTCCGGGTTTTCTTTTTGAAGAATATTAGCAGTATATATCCTGTTTTTTTCTGTATTGTGGCAGCAATTAGTGCTACCATCTATGAAACCATACAAATCTATGAGCCGGAGATGTGGCAGCACTTCTATTTCAATCCTACGCTTTCTCCGTTTAAAGTTCCCATGTTGCTTTCATTCTTTTTGGGTAGTCTGTGGCTGTTACTTATTCTTTTACTTGCTTCAATCGATGATATCTTTCGGCAGGTAGATGCTCTTTATGCACTCTTTTATTTGTTTTGTCTGATAACTTTTGGAATTTACTTCTATCTTTTCTTTATTATAGCTACTGCTTATTATATAGGCTACTTTTTGTTGCCTCTGATGGTATTATTATCTCTTTATTACTTTTCAAGTCGCAAAAGATACCGTTACCGGTGTGGTAATTGTGGTAATAAAATGCATAAAAAAGGTGTATGTGCACAATGTGGCGCTATAAACAAATAAAAAAGGCATCTCTTTGTTCTGAAACAAAAAGATGCCTTTCTTATAATATTGTATATCCTTAAATATAATTACTTGTCGAGAGTAATCGTACAGCTGCAGTGTAGTATTCGCTTGGAACAGATACAATTACACCTTTATTATTTTCTTTAATTGATGCCTCGATAAAAGCCGTGTTTAAAAGATTGTGTATGCTTGCAGCAGCCCATGGACTCCCTGCATAAACGTTTACCTGAGAAACTTTTCTATTAATAATCATATGTTTGGAGCTTTAATTGTTTGTGCAAATATAAACTACAAATATTACACGACATTCTATTTTATATCTTATTATGAAATTAGTTCTCTGCAAACGTTGGCGGAATATTAAAATATTGGATAATTAATACAAGTTATTATTGGTAAATCTAATCTATTATACAAGAAAACCGTCTTTAAGCATTTGTTAACGCAAAAAGACGGTTTAAGTAAAATATTAAGTATTTATTTCTTGTCGTTCTGACGAATTTCCACACGTCTGATTTTCCCACTGATTGTTTTTGGCAATTCAGCAACAAATTCAATTACACGTGGATACTTGTAAGGTGCAGTCACTTTTTTAACATGATTCTGCAACTCTTTAATTAAATCTTCACCAGCTTTATCTTTATAAGCTGCTGACAATACGATGGTTGCCTTTACTACCTGACCGCGAATTTCATCGGGTACACCGGTAATGGCACATTCCACTACAGCCGGATGTGTCATCAGTGCACTTTCTACTTCGAAAGGACCGATACGATAACCCGAACTCTTGATCACATCGTCAGAGCGGCCAACAAACCAAAGGAATCCATCTTCATCGCGCCATGCCACATCACCGGTATAGTAAATACCATCTCGCCAGGTGTTATGCGTCAATTCCGGATCGCGGTAATACTCTTTGAACAATCCCAAAGGTTTACGCTTATCGGTACGAATCACAATTTCTCCCTGTTCACCTGCCTCTACTGAGCGACCTTCATAATCGATAAGGTCAACATCATATTGTGGGTTAGGTAAACCCATACTGCCCGGTTTTGGTTCTGTCCATGGCATTGTAGCCACAGTTAGTGTAGTTTCAGTTTGTCCGAAACCCTCCATCAGTTTAATGCCAGTCAGTTCTTTAAAGCTTTCGAATACGGCAGGATTCAGTGCTTCACCCGCAATCGTGCAGTATTTCAGTGATGACAAATCATATTTGGTCAAATCTTCGTGAATCAGGAAGCGGAAGATTGTCGGAGGTGCACAAAGTGAGGTAACCTTATAGGTTTCAATCTTTTTCAGAATATCAGCAGGTGTAAATTTCTCATGATCATATACAAAGATATTTGCACCCGCAATCCATTGACCATAAAGTTTACCCCAAACAGCTTTCCCCCATCCCGTATCGGCAATCGTCAGATGCAGACTATCTTCATTGATATTATGCCAGTAGCTTGCTGTCACGATATGTCCCAGCGGATAAGTAAAATCGTGGGCTACCATTTTAGGATTAC
>CAMTOS010000050.1 GCA_947074195.1 uncultured Bacteroides sp. | reverse complement strand
TGTTGTTTTTATAACAAGCATTAAAAACGACAATGATATGAAAAGACTCTTTAAAACTGTATTGTCCCTGGTGGTGATGGGACTGTTTACGATGAATGCCGTTGCGCAAACGGTGGAGGTGGATACGGATGATGATAATAATACCATCGTTTTTGTTTCCATGGGGAAAGCGCATCACGATTTAATCCTTGTTTTTAAAAATTCTGTTTCACCTAAGTTCAATGAGGCGGGCATGCCGCGGTTTCTGATGACCAATAAGAAGGGTACGTTTGGTTTGGGCATTGGTGGAGTGATTAAGGCGAATCCTTCGGTGGACTTTGGAGGAATTTCGGATAATGGCAACTTCTATCCTGCGTTTATTCCGTCGCGTGCAACTGTGGGCGACCGGAGCCAGTTTTTGTTCGATATTACTAATTCGCAGGTGTTCCTGAAAATGGCAGGTCGCACAAAGGCTATTGGTGATATTGTGGTGTATGTGGCTGGTAATTTTACGGGCGATGATTATGGGTTCAGACTTCACAATGGGTATGTGCAGTTTCTGGGCATACTGGCGGGGTATAACTTTACGAACTTTATGAATTTGTATACTTCGGCTCCTACCATTGATAATGCGGGGCCTAATGGTATGGTGAATTATCGCGTTACGCAGTTGAGCTATACGTACAGCCAGGCGAAGCACTGGGGGTTTACGGTGGCGGCTGAATTGCCTACGATTTATGAAACGTTTGGGAGATATCAGAACACGTATATTAAGGCGGGAAGGCAGCATATGCCCGATTTCCTGGCCAACGTGACTTATAAATGGGGCGAGAGTAGCCAGATCAGGGCTGCGGGTGTGGTGAGATGCTTGTCTTACAACTCGATGAAGAATGATTTGTGGCGCTCGAAATCGACTATGGGTTGGGGTGCGCAATTATCGGCGATGTTTGGATTGGGCCCGAACCTGAAGGTGTATGGTGAGGTGAATTATGGAAAAGGGATTGCGAAGTATATAAACGATACGCAGAAACTGGATCTGGATTTGGTTCCTGATCCGGATGATCCGTACAAGATGCAGGCTTTACCGGTATTGGGATGGTTTAGCGGATTGCGCTATAATTTCTCTGAATATTTGTTTGTGTCGGGTACGTACAGCCAAACCAGATTGTATTCTGAAAATGGATGGCCGGCTGAGGGCAGTGGCGATTATCGCTATGGTCAGGAGATGATTGCTAACTTGTTCTGGGACCCGATGCCGTATATGCGGACGGGAATTGAATATATAAGGGGATGGCGCAAAGGTTTCTCGGATGCAGATAAGCGTCATGCTAACCGTATTAATCTTTTGTTGCAATATAGTTTTTAAAAGGTTTTTATATGACAGAACCACCGGGAAGGCCAGTTATGACTTTTCGGTGGTTCTTTATTTATTATTGACTTATTGTGCCGTTAAAGCAAACATTTTCAAGTACGACATTGCGCATTTTTCCGATGAATTTGTTACCACCGTTGCTGACATTCCTGAACTGACAATCTTTTATATAGATATCCGAAATATTTTCCTCCTGTGATAAACCTGCTATAAAGATGCCATAACTGCTCTGATTGCTTTGAATATTTTCTATATAGACATTTTTCACCACCGGAGGGTGATTGCGATCGCAGATTTCATCTGGTGAATAGAGAAGATTGATTTTTAGTATCGCTTCTTTGCATATTCCTACTTCTATATTTCGTACATAAATGCCTTCTATTGTTCCACCTCTGCAGGTATTGGTTTTAATGCGTATCACACGATCCAGCAAAGGGCTGTCCATTTTACAATTTTCCACAAAGATATTTCGTGCTCCACCCGATATTTCGCTGCCAACAACCAAACCTCCATGTCCGTTTTTCATGATGCAATTACGTACAATAATGTTTTCGCATGGGATATTCAATAAACGACCATCGGCATTGCGTCCGGATTTGAGTGCAATGCAGTCATCGCCTGTATTGAAAGTGCAATTCTCTATTAATACATCATGACATGATTCCGGGTCGCAACCATCATTGTTGGGACCATTACTATTGACCTCTATACCGCGGATGGTTATATTATTACACGCTGATGGATGAATAACCCAGAAGGGCGAGCGCGTAAATGTCAGATCTTCGATAAGCACATTATTACATTTATTCAGATTAACTAATTGTGTCCGCATTCCCAGTCCGTCTGTCAGGATGCGTTTTTCAGCGGGAACTCCATCTGCATTCCATTTCATCAATGTTGTTCTACCTGCTCTTTGTGCATCAAGCCAGTTATGCCATTTATTCGGATTTTCACTTTTATGCGACCACCAGTCATTGTAAGTTGCACCACCGTCAATCAGGCCTTTACCTGTTAAGGCTACATTTGTTTCGCCATAAGCATATATTAATGGCTGATAATTATAACACGCTGAACCTTCCCAACGGGTAAGTACAAGCGGATAGAGTTTTAAATCGCTGGAGAAAAGTAGTACAGCTCCTTTTTCAAGATGCAGATTAACATTACTTTTCAACGTTAATGGTCCCGTATGCCATATGCCTGTCGGAACAAGAACTCTCCCACCTCCCTGCTTACTGCAACGATCTATTGCTTTGTTTATCGCTTCATGATTTAGATGATGAACATCATTGGCCTTTGCCCCGAAATCTTTAATGTTATAATCTTTAGCACGAAATTGCGGAGGTTTTATGCGGGCTTCTATTTCTTTATAGGTTGTATTCCACGCTTCGCCTGCTAACTGTGCAAATAATATCCGGGAAAAGAAAAGAAGGATTATCAGAATGATATTTTTCTTTTTAATCATACTTTTATTCTTTAACAGGCAATTGTTTCCAGTCGGGTAAAAGATAATTTTTTGTCGCATCAATTGCTATAAGTACCTGATCATTGCCATTTCCATAAGCTCCATCAAAGGCAAATGGCGTAATCTGATTATCGTATTCGCCAATATAGCTTAGGTGGCCATTTTTAGGATTATACCACCATGCCTGCTTTTTATCACCGGATATTTTGGTCAAATCAATGCTCATAGGTTTGTTGGTATAATTATAGACAAGCAGATAATCATCGCCACGGGTTGCGATGAGACGATCGTATCGATTGCCATTCATTCCTGCAATTACTGACTGATCTGGCACTCTTTCGGAATAAGGGAAAGTAAGTATCAGATTTTTAAGATATTTCATCTGGTTAAAACCATCGTCTTTCATAGCGATATACCATGGTTTTTCTATCGGATCAGCTCCGTAAGCACCACCGGTGCCGGGCTTGGCAAACTGCATGATGTTATTGTGACCATAGGTATGACCGAATGAGCCTGCAAAGACTGACCAATAGGCATAGCGACGTACATCATCGGCTGTCCACAGTGGTTCGGCAGGATTATGTAATCCTTGCGGAATACCTTCATAACTGGGTTCGGCATCAAGTATCGGTTTCAGATTATCCATAGCAAGCGCCTCTTCTACATAGCGCCAGTTATCTTCTTCTGTATTTCCTTCAATTGTATATGACCCGTCGCCGCGTTTTTGTCCATAACGGCGGTGACCACTTTGATACATATTGAAATCCATCCATTCTTTATCGTTCAGATGAGTAGCACTTGATGTGCGACCAAACGGATGAAATGTCATCAGATGATTTCTATCGGCTTTACGTATGCTTTGTGCCAGAGCTTCCCATATTTCCTGATTGCGATCGGCATAAGTATCACCTCCAATTACCCATATAATGTTAGGTGAATCTTTATATCGCTCCCCAAGAAAGGTTCCATACTTTTTGGCATCATCTACAGACATTTGTCCGGAACGAACCACGGATCCCCAAATGCAAACCATGGCAACATATATACCTTGCTGTTCGGCACGTTTTATAATATAATCCATGTGATCCCAATAACCATATACACCTTTCTGATTTATGTTTTTGAAATTGAAACCATCGGGCATGGAGTATTGTCCATAACTGTTCATGGTAGGTACAGCATTGGTGGTTTGTATCTGAACTACATTATAGCCTGCATTATGAGCTTTGGATAGATAATAAGCTGCTTCATCCTGATCAAGTCGTTTGGGCAGTAACCAACCTGTATCGCCTAACCAGAAAAAGGGAGTGCCATCTTCATGGATTAGATAACGTTTATTTTCACTAATCTGTAACTTACCATGTTCCCATGGTTTATTTATTTCTTTCTTATTCTGAGCTTCTGCTGTAAATATTAGAGTTGTAAATAACAGAATACAAAACAGGATTATTTTTCTGATATACATATGCATACAATTTCTAAAAGGTTAGTTGGAACGATATTTTTTCATTTTAAGCAAAGTCGACTCGGGGACTTTAAAAATAGTGCCATGCTTATGACCTGCAGGAATGGATATTTCATCGTCGACAGGAATGAATGTTTCGAAATCCCGGGTTTTAACGGCACCATATTTAGATTGACGATAAACATCAAAATAGATAAGCCAGTCATCTCCTATTTTTATGGCGCACGGACCTTCTGAATATGTTGGTGCAAAGTTTGCAGAAGGATTTTCAAAGGGCCCTTCAGGTTTGTTAGAAACAACACAAAACAGATCACTGAAGCCTGGTTTGCGGTTATCTTTTACTATAAATACATAATCGTTTTTATCACGTTTCAAAAGAAAACCATCAATTGAATTATAACCAGGATCGTAAAAAGGTTTAGCCGGAGAAAACTCCTCAAAATCGGTTGTCATGGTATAGTACATGCGGTGTGCTTTGTTTGCTCCCAGACTATCGGCCGTGGTATATCGGTCGACCGGAATGGCAGATGACCATATAATCATAAAACGTTTATTGTCATCATCGTAAAAAAGCTCCGGAGCCCATACATTATTGGTAAGTGAATCTTTCATTACGGGTATCTCACGCTGTTCGCTCCAATGAATAAGATCTTTCGAACTGGCATAACCAAATTCATTGGCTCCGTTCCAGCTGGTGGTCCACACCAAATGAAAGGTGCCATCTGGTCCTTGCACTATCGAAGGATCGCGCATCATCGGATTAGGATAATATTTAGGTTGTTCTGTTTTACCAGTATGATAATTAAAATATTCTGCCTGATTTCCTACTTCGGGTTTAAGCCATGAGCCCGGTAAACTATCCCAGTGATAACCATCATAACTGTAAAGGAAATGAAGTCCGTCGAGTGCCGGTTCACGATGAGAAGTAAACATATAAACGTCCTTCTCCGGACGTTGGCACGACTGGAGAAGGATGATTAACATTATGAAAAGAGGATGAATTTTATTTAGTTGATTCATATATCTTGTTCAATTAATAACCTGCATTCTGATATTCATCTGCATTCTCTAACAGTAATAATTCGGCTGTCGGAACCGGACGGAGGTAATGAATATCTTTATTAAACGATGTAATCTGGGGATTAGCTTTTTTAATTCGGCTTTCAAATGCTCTGAATCTTTTCAGATCAAACCAGCGGGTCCATTCACCACACATCTCACGAGCATACTCATCGAGAAGAAAATCTTCGGTAACATCAGATGAGGAAATAGAAAGGCTGGAATCATTGTTTTTACTTGCACGATTACGGATAACATTCAGTCTTTCGGCTGCTGTGTTATTATCACCAAGTCTCCATGCAATTTCAGCGGCTACCAGATAGGTTTCACCAAGACGATAAATAATACAATCGGCTCCTGAATACGGTTTAGATGCATTTGTTCCGGCATATAAACTTGGTGTATCGGCTTTTTTCAGACTCGGAAAGAATTTCAGCGGTTGTGTAATGTCTTTATAATTATCTTCAATATTATAGATTGCATACCGTGTAGCCTCTTTTTCAGCCTGAGTATAAGTGCTGCGTGGAATATAAATGGCAGTATCTCCCAAAGGAATATCGAATGAATTATTGCCTATACGTCCGGCATCAAGTCCATAACGATTAGCGTCAGATGAAGTCCAGGTATAACCCGTTTTATCTGTATTATTAGCATTGTTTACATAATAGGTATCCTGAAAGAAAGCTTCATAACGACCATCGTTTTCACAATAAAGATCAATCAGATATTTACTGGGAGCCATATAACAGTTGCATTTAGATACTTTCGGTACTTCTACCCCATTGACAATAGTGTTATAACTGGGAACAATTCCTTCAAGTGATACACCTGTAGTAGCATTGGCATAGGCACCAAATTGCTTCCACACACGATTATAATAGTTACCACGCGGATTATATTCTTTAATCATGGAATGACATACGATAAATAAGGCCTCTTTATTGCTCTTATTATTGTTTTCATCAAATACCTCTGCAACATTCTGATATAGTTCCACACCCAGAGATGATGCATTGCTTATCAGATAATTTGCTGCATTTTGGGCTTTGATAAGCAATTCACGGCTTTCTGTCTGATTCAAGGGAGTTGCACCACCTAAACCGTCGGTATACGTGGAATAAGTTAGTGCTGCCTTAGCATACAGATGATAAGCCGCAGCTTTTGTAACATGACCAACTACGGCATGAGATACAGGCAGATGAGTCATGGCGAATTCAAGATCACTGAGGATGATATTATAAAAATCATTGATAGAACTACATGGTAAGTTTGTTTGCGGACTCGTCATTGGTTCGGTTGGAAGATATTTCCCACCCCATTGCTCTACAATAGCAAAAAGAGCATGTGCACGTATAAAATAAGCTTCGGCAACAAGTTTATTAATCTGATCTGTAGTAAGTCCTTCGACTTTGCCTGCATAGTAAATGGCTGCATTACATGCACTCAATGTTCCGTAAAAGCCACTATAGGGTTCTCGTATCATTGAGTTACTGGCAGCAAAACCATCATAGCGCAAAATCTGACTCCAGCCACCATTAGATGAATTTACATCCTGCCAAAGATCCGTACCAGCTTCGGCCACAAAAACATAAGTATCTTCAGCTTGTCCGTAAACTATGCGAATCATATCGTAATAGCAGCCATTAACTAACTTTTCATAACCGGCTGCTGTGCTCCATTCCTGTTCAGTTGAAATTCCTGAAGGGTTAAATTCATCGAGAGAGCAACTGTGTAATCCCGCAAACAAGCAGAGAATATATAATAGATTGAACTTTTTCATAAATATAAGTTATTAGAATGAGATATTAAGTCCGAAAACAAATTGTTTGGAAAGTGGGGCATCATCATCATCGCCACCCTTCTCAGGATCATAATTCTTTAAATATTTCGATTTCGTGAAGATAAAAGGATTATTAGCTGTAAAATATACGCGCATATTAGAAATACCTGCAAAATCTGTTACTTTCTTTGGCATTGTATAACCCAAGGCTATATTCTTAACTTTTACATAAGATCCATCAAGAAAACTAATAGAATTCTGATAATCGTATGTCTGTGCAACATTTACATCAGGACGCGGGAAACGGGCATATTCATTTTCAGGTGTCCAGTAATCACAAATTTTAGGTGATGGAGACAAACCATTTGCACGATACCAACCCGTTAGTCCATAATTGATTGTCCATCCATGACGGGCAATAAGCAACACAGATAAATCGAAATTATAAAAACGGAAAGTATTAGAAAAACTACCTGTCCAGTCTGGAGTAGCTTTACCTATTACCTGATAATCATCAGCATTAATCACGCCATTGTCATCTGCATCAAGTACATGTACAGATCCTGGTTTCTGACCATATTTAGCTGCTTCGTCGGCTTCCCAGGATTTCCATATACCCATATATTTATAACCATAATAAGTCTGGATTGCTTCGCCTGGAATCAAATAATAATCACCAAACTGGAGAGGAGAATCTGTAGTTGTTTTCAAAACTTTTTCCTTATTGCGGGCAAAAGTGATAGAAGAATTCCACTGGAATTTAGGTTTTACTATATTTCGTGTATTAATGGCTAATTCCAGACCACGATTGCGGGTTTTACCAACATTCGACCAGATTGTGAAGTTTGATGATGCGTAACCACCTGTAGCATAAGGGAGTGCTTTCTTGAAAAGAATATTTTTTGTAGTAGTCTCATACCAGTCTGCCACAATGCTGATGCGTTCATCAAAAAAACCAAGATCAATACCTATATTAGCCATGTAAGATTTTTCCCAGCCTAAGTTCTTATTGGCAATATTGGTAGAATAACCACTAAAAGGTATACTTATATCCTGAAATCCAAATATTCCATTACGACTATAATCAAGCGTTGCATATTCTTCGGCTCCTGCATTACCTGTTACCCCATAACTACCTCTTAATTTAAGATTAGAAACAAATTTTGCTTTTTCCATAAATGCTTCGTCACTAACACGCCATGCCACTGCACCAGCCGGAAAAACATCCCATTTATTTCCTGAGGCAAGCATCGATGAGCCATCCCAACGACTGCTAACTGTAAACAGGTATCTGCCCAGCAAAGAGTAATTTACACGAGCTACATAAGACATCATTTGGCTGCCTACATATTTAGACGATACAGAAGGAGTACCGGTAGCCGCACCAAGGTTATGAAATAAATAGGAATCAGAATCAAAAGTATTGGCACGGGCAAGCGATTCTTCCATACGGTTTTTATTCCATTCGGTTGCACCTGTTACCGTAAATTCATTGGCTTCGCCCAGATTAAATTTATATGTTAATACATTTTCCCATTTATAATTATAAGTAAACATATTAGGAATAGAGGCATATGAACCGGTTGCAAGACCATTGAACGATTCATTACCTTCGTAAATACCAGTACGCTGTGCCTTGAAATAACCACCAACCATACTTCGGAACGAAAGATTTTTAACAGGAGTAATTTCTACAAAAATTTGCGGAGTAATACTAAGTGATTTTATATTATGTACATATTGTCCGGTTCCTGTATCGGTTATCGGACTCTGATTGCCAGTATCGCCACCAACAGGAAAAAGAACAACTTCACCATTTTCATCGTAAGGAGTTCCAAGAGGAGGTGTACAAATGATACGATTCCATATGCGGCTATTTCTTTTTTCGTGATTCTGGTAAAGGGCATAGATATTTAATCCATATTTGATATATTCATTGGCTTTAAAATCTACTTTAGTACGAGCAGAATATCGTTCCATTTCATCACCCTTCAATAAACCCTCTATCTTATAATATCCCATGGAGAAATAAGAATTCATTCGATCGTTGGCATAAGAGGTTGTTAAATTATAACTTTGTGTTTTACCTGTTTGTGAAGCCAAATCAAACCAGTTTACCCATTGATCATTTTCAATAAGGTTCCACATATAACTCGGGAATATACTCGAATCATCGGCTGAACTATTCCATAAACCCTGTGTACGGGCTGCTTCCCGGCGAAAATTTATATAATCATCGCCAGTATTCATTTCAGGAAATTTAGAAATATGATTCCAGCCAAAATAAGCATCAAAGTTGATAGAGAATTTATCTTTCTGTGGATTTTTTGTAGTGATAAGCACTACGCCGTTAGCACCTGCTGAACCATAAATAGCTGTAGAAGAAGCATCTTTAAGAACTTCGATAGAGGCAATATCATTTGGATTAAGTTCATCAAACGAACCTTGCATACCGTCAATTATAAACAATGGATCGTTAGCACCATAAATAGAACGTGTACCACGTAAACTCATTTTCATAGATGAACCTACTTCACCACCAGAACGGGTAATATCAAAACCGGCAACCTGTCCCTGAATAGCTTCCATCACATTACTGGTAGGAATCTTAACGATATCTTCACTTTTAACAGAAGCAACAGATCCGGTTAAATCGCGTTTCTTTACGGTACCATAACCAATAACCACAACTTCATCTAACGCTTCAGAATCTTCCTGAAGAATAATATTAAGCGGTTTTCCCGGTATAGCCTTTATCTCCTGATTCTTATATCCGATATAAGAAATAGTAAGAATGGCTCCGGCAGGCACTTGTAGTTCAAAATTCCCGTCAAAATCAGAGATTGTACCATTATTTGTACCATTCTCGAGAATACTTGCCCCGATAACAGGTTCACCGGAAGCATCTTTAATAACACCTTTAATCGTTGATTTACTTTGCTGTACAGAATTAACAGCTGAAAGATTTGTTTCTGTAAAGGCCGAAGCAGGCAGTAAAGTAAAGCCGGAGCAAATCAATATTGCTGCCAGCATTTTACATCGATTATTCAATGTAAACACATTATCTCTAAATATTTTGTGTTTCATAGATTTAAATAATTTATTTATCAGAATTAGGAATAATAGTTTAATGAGTAAGATAAAAAGAGCGTTTAATTCGCTTCCACAATTTTATAAGGGGTTTGATATATACCGCAATCGGATGCTTCTCCCTGCAGCATTCTCAGGGCATATTCAATGCCATATACTGCCATTTGAGAACTAAAGATATCTACAGTAGCAAGAAGTTTGCCTTCTTTTAGATAAGGCTGAATGCTTTCGTCATTATCAAAACCCACAATGGGAAGGTACTTGTTTTGCTTTTGCATAATATCAAGCACGCCAAGTGCCATGGCATCATTGCTACAAAATACACCTTTAATGCCGGGATGATGTTGCCATATCTTTTCGTAGACTTCAGCTGCTTTTATAGTTTCCCAATCGGCAGGCATAGATGCCACCAGTTTCAGTCCTGCTTCATCTATCGCTTTGATAAATCCATCTTTGCGCTGACGGGCATTATCGGCTACCGGGAGTCCTTCGATAAGTGCAACTTCATCTCCCCGTTTTAGATGATGACTTAATAGCTTTCCCACCTCGAAAGCGGCCGATAAGTTATCGGGACCAACAAATGGAATATTGATTTTTGCTTCTTCAAGCATATTTTTATCGAGCAAAATATCAATATTCACTACCGGAATTCCCGCTTCAATAGCTTTAACGGCAGGAACAACGAGTGCTTTTGAATCGATAGGTACTAATACAATGGCATCAACTTTCTGTGCTATCAATTTATGCATTATGCCAACTTGCTCATCGACTTCAGTTTGCGAATCGGTCCCTTCACAGATCAGTTCTATTGAAGGATTTGATTCAGCAAAGGCTATAGCTCCTTTCAGCATGGCACGAAAGAAGTCGGCTTGCAATGATTTCATTACAAGGCCGATTTTATATTTCATCATGTCAAAAGCTCGTTAATTGGATAAAGTGATTAAAAGCAATCCGGCTATAAAGAGTACAAACATGGCGGTAATAAGGCTATTGGTGCCTTTTGGTGCATGTTTAAATTCTTTCCATACAAATACGCCCCAGATCATGGCTACCACAGGAGCAGCATTACTTAATGCATAGGCAATCGCTGGATTGGCTGCACCGGCACCCATAAAGCTGATAACCATACCACCCATCCAGATGAATCCCCCAAGTACACCAACAAGATGTGTGCGGATATTGCCTGCAAAGTAATCTTTCATGGTCACTTTTTGTCCGCTTACGGGATGACTCATGGCGAAAGTGTTAAACAAGGGAGTAGAAATCAGAATGCCTACGGCAAAGAAGAATACTCCGGTGTATGGTGTTAGTGTTCCGGTACCACCTGCCACATATACAGGATCGAGCGATTTAACTACCAGTCCGTAGAAGAACATGATTGCTGCCCCGGCAAGGATGGCAAGCCAAATTCCTTTTTGCGATGCACTACCCTGACTACCTGACATCTTTTTGTAGGCTTTACCGCAAATCAGAATAGCGGCGATGATAATGGCTACACCGAACCACAGAAGATATTCGTTGCCTTCATAAACTTCTCCGGCAATCAGAATCAGCATGTAGTTAAAGATGATGCCCCCGATCCAGGCCAGACCACCACCAATGGGAAAGCCCACCGACATACCGGCCACGGCGATGGCGGCAGTGAGAAAGATATTTCCGAAGTTCCAGACTATACCACCCAGAATAGCATAAAATACGCTGATGCCGCTAAGCATCGTTAAGTCTTCGAAGAAAGAACGCCCGTCTTGTCCGAAAGAGCCAAGTGTAACTGCCGCTATAGTGGCAGTTACAAATAGTCCTATGGTAAGATCCCAATAAAAAAGCTCGAAGCTCCAGTTTTTAGCTGCTACCATCTTTTGTGTATTTGCCCAGGAACCCCAGCAAATGCAGCAAACCAGACAGCAAAATATGGCTAAAATATAATTATTGACAAGTATCATAGTATTGTGTTCTATTTAGGAGTTATTCATGCACATAGAGATTCCAGCCCAGATAACTTTCGATAGCTTCGTTCAGAATATCTTTCACATCGGTACGACACATGGCTACGTGATGTTCAAAACCATTTTTGCAGATATATTTCATCATCTTTTGCAGATTATCGACTTTAGTCACGGCAATACAACCATCCATTCCGTATGGATCATCTGTAATTTCTCCGGTTCCCAGATAAGATTTAATGCTGCCTTTGGTATCATCTGTAGAGATGCGGAAGAAAGTGAACTCTCCGGCAGTAACTTTACCATAGACTGCTCCGAATGTATTAATCTTGCCAAGTGTGCGACCCAATACTCCAAGTGTAGAAAGCTTGATATCGTTCTGAATAAACGATTTAGGGAAGTTACCGCAATGCGTGCAAACACATTTGTTGCGATCTTCGGCAAAATTATTGTTCCAGTCGAGCAACGCCGGTGCTTTGCCTGATGCCAGTGTAAGTGCATACATAGAAATGGCTCCGGCAATATCTACCTCGCAGGCAGCAGGAATCAGTTTATCGCCAAGCATACTCATAGTGACACATGCTGCACAGCCGTAGTTTTGCTCCAGTGAATCCCAGCACTGAATGGCTACGGCATTGATATCATTGTCGTTCATCCAGCGTTCTACGGCTACACCGAATTTGGCCTGAAGCATTAGTTTCTCTGCATATTTTTCGGGGACAGTTGCGTAATTTCTGATATCGTTCATCTTAGCAAGTAGCTCTGCATCTGTATCTTCTATTTTGCGGGCTGCGCCGAGAATTTCTGAAAGATCGACAGGCACTACTGTGATGCCCGATGCCTGAAGAATTTTCTCGCTGGCACGAACTGTTTGGAAACCTGCAGGACGAGCACCAATAGCACCAATACGTGCATGACGTAAACCGTTTACTACACGACAAACGGCAGCAAAGCGATTGATATCTTTTGCGAGTAAATCAGAATAGATAGAATAAGTATGCAGCGTTGTATCAGTGAAAGGTATTCCATATTGATAAAGATTATTGCAAACTGATATCTTTCCACAGAAAGCATCCCGACGACTGTCCAGATCAACTTTGTCGTTTTCATCATCGCAAGCTTGCACCAGAATCGGAACATTCAGATCGGCACCACTAATGGCATTGATAATACCGATTTCGAAACCAAAGTTGGGTAGCGAAACAATGATACCATCAATACGGTCACGATTCTCGCGAAAGAGTCTGGCACATTTCAATCCATCTTCACGGGTTTCGATACTGCTGCTTCCGGTTGGAGTGGCATCTTCGGGAAGAATCACATAATCGTAGCCTTCATCTGTAATAGTTTTCAATAATTGTTTGCGAACATCTTTAGCAAGATCTGAATTAAAAAAAGCACGTGTACCTACAATTACACCAAAGCATAGTTTCTTCTTGTTTTCCATTTTTCTATTTGATTATTAGGTTGATTAGTAATATTTTATCTAAGGTTACTTAATTAATTGCTTTATCGCATTATTCCAGCCCTGCGCTAATTTTCCAACATCTTCATTATTCATTTCAGGTGATATCAGATAATCATTTTTGCGTAAGGCACTTACTTCTTCGAAGGTGCTCCAGCGTTTAAGTGCAAAACCATTCATAATGACAGCACCGAGTGCTGATGCTTCTTCTACTTCTGAACGATTAATGATGGTTTGCAACATATCTGCCTGAAATTGCATGAGAAACTGATTCTTTGTGGGGCCACCATCTACACGTAATTCCTTGAGTCTGATGCCAGCCGATTGCGTCATTAAATCGGCCAGATCTTTTACCTGAAAAGCTATCGACTCCAAAGCAGCACGTAATATATGCGCCTTTACAGTACCAAGTGTCATACCAAAGATTGCTGCTTTAACATCGGGATTCCAGTAAGGTGCACCCAGTCCGGCAAATGCAGGAATGAAATAAACCCCTCCGTTATTATCGACTGAAGTTGCTATGGCTTCTATATCTTTTGGAGAATCAATAAGTTTCAGATTTTCTGCAAGCCATTTAATAGTTGCTCCTGTGCAGTGTATATTGCCTTCGAATGCATAAAAGACTTTTCCGAGAGCAGCAAAACCTACTGAAGTTACCAGGCCTTCGGGGGGTGTAACTGCTTCTTCACCAATATTTACCATGACCGATGAACCGGTACCATAAGTCGTTTTACCCATGCCGGCAGCAAAACACATTTGTCCGGTAAGTGCGCCATGCGAATCACCTAATACGCCTGCAATCATAATTGGTGCCGGCAATATACCTTCAATTGTAGTCTCACCATAAACGGCATCGCATGGAAGCGCTTTTGGAAGCATTGAAGCAGGTACTGTAAATAGATTAAGAAGGTCCGTATCCCAGTTGAGTGTATGAATATTGAAAAGTAGCGTGCGTGAAGCATTGGTATAATCTGTAGCATGTACTTTACCATCAGTGAGTTTCCATATCAGCCACGAATCGATAGTTCCCAGCAAAAGATCTCCCTGTTCCGCCATTTGTCTCGCACCATCTACATTATCGAGAATCCATTTTACACCACTCGCCGAGAAATAAGGATCAATGAGCAGTCCGCTTTTCTTCTTTACGATTTCATTATAACCATCTGCCTTAAGTTTATTACAGATAACAACACCTCGCTGACATTGCCAGACAATAGCATTATAAACTGGCTTGCCGGTATGCTTATTCCACACCACCACTGTTTCGCGTTGATTGGTGATGGCAAGCGAATAATTTCCATGCTTATTCTCTTTTTCAAGTAAAGATTGGATAGCTGTGATTGTATTCTGATAGATCTCTTCAGCATCATGCTCCACCCATCCGGTTTGCGGATAATATTGTTTATGGTCGATATTAATACGATGTAGCAAGCTGCAATCTTCTGAGAAAAGCATCGCTTTTGTAGCAGAAGTGCTTTGATCGATGGCTATAATTTTGTGTATATTCATAGATATTGGGTTATTCTTTTTAGGGTTGTTTTTTCATAAATTCAAGTGCTGTCCGGAAGATTCCGTCTTTATCTATTTTATAGTGTGCAAATATTTCCATTGGCTTGCCATGCACAACATCTTCATCCGGAATACCCAGAATTTTTAGGGGTACCGGATTTTCGGCTATCGTCTCGGCCACAATACCACCTAATCCGCCAAACATACTATGTTCTTCGACTGTGATGATTCGCCCAGTCTCGGCTGCAGCCTTTAATATTGCCTCCGTATCAACCGGTTTAACAGACGACATATCGAGTATCCGTGCCTCTATGCCTTGCTCTTTTAGCATCAATCCGGCCTGATAGGCATGATATACAGTCTCGCCTGTAGCAATGATTGTCATATCGTTTCCATCTAAAAGCAGATTGGCTTTACCAAAACGGAATTCAAAATCATCATTCTCATAGACATCAGGTACAGCATTTCGTCCTACTCTGATATATACGGGTTCAGGATAATCAACAAGCATTTCGACCAGTTTGCGAGTTTGTCGCGCATCACATGGAAGGACAATGTTCATACCTGGGAAAGTGCGTAATGCAGCAATATCATGCAGACTATGATGAGTTGCACCCAGTGCGCCATATGCCACTCCACCGCTTACACCCAATATTTTCACATTATTGCGGCTATAAGCTACATCTACTTTTACTTGTTCCAGTGCACGTGCCACGTAGAAGCATGCAGGACCGCATACAAATACTTTTTTCCCACTATGCGCCAGTCCGGCCGAGATGCCAACGGCATTTTGTTCGGCGATGCCACACTCCACAAATTGTGCAGGCAACTCTTTTGCAAAAGCATCGAGAGTAACCGATCCGCGAGCATCAGTAGTTACGGCAATAATATCTTTATCTTTTCTGGCAAGTTCCAGAAGCGTATTAGTAAAACTCTTACGGCAAGGTATATTTTCACTCATCTTTCATGTCTTTTTCCAATTCAACAATTCTATTAGAGATCTCTTCAATAGCCAACTCATATTGCTCGGCAGAAGGCACTCCATGATGCCATTTCAGTACATTTTCCATATAAGAAATGCCCTTACCTTTAGTGGTATGCGAAATAATAATATGCGGTTTGCCATTATTGAAGTCAATAGTGCCGATCACATTTATAATATCTTCCATGTCGTCACCATTCATTTCAAGCACTTCCCATCCGAAAGATTCCCAGCGCTGACGTATATTTTCGAGAGCCATCACCTCTTCGGTAGCGCCGCTGATTTGCAAACCATTCCGGTCGATGATAGCTACCAGATTATCGAGTTTAAACTGATTTGCCGACATAGCAGCTTCATAAATTGAACCTTCACCCTGCTCTCCATCACCCATCAATACATAGGTTTTGTAAGTATCATTATTCATTTTTGCAGCAAGAGCCATACCATTACCTATAGATAAACCATGACCAAGTGCACCGGAATTTACCTCAATACCAGACACTTCTATAGTAGGATGACCAGAAAGTACAGATTTGTACTCACCTAAAGTATTAATTGTTTCAGTGGATATAAACCTTTTCGATTCGAGAGTTACATAGAGTGATTCAACACAGTGACCTTTACTCATAATAAAACGGTCGCGATTCTTCATTTTTGGATTTTTAGAATCGACATTCATAATACTAAAATAAAGGGCTGTTAATACATTAAGACAAGACAAGTCTCCACCGATATGTCCGGCTTTGGCTTTATATACAATCTCAATTAATCTTTTACGATTTCTTTCGGATTGAATTATTAATTCTTTTGTTTTCATTGTGCTTTTCTTTGGTATTTTCTGTTTTAACTGCAACAAATATAAAGAATCAAAAGAATACAAAAGCCTATAAAAGAAAGAAAACGTAAATTATTTCACTCTTATTAACTATATTCATAGCGTATGAACGCAAAAAAGCCCCGATTTTGGAGAATCGGGGCTTTGATTAGATTTATTAGATATTATGTATATATTATATATCGGACAAACTTATGAGTAATCAGATAATTTCGATATTTTGCAATTTCAGTGTCTCAAACTTATCGGCAGTAATATGACTATCTGTGATCAATGCATTGACCAGTGATACCGGGCCTAAACTGGCAAAAGCACTTACACCGATTTTAGAAGAATCGGCTACAAGATAAACCTTCTCGGCAGATTCTATCATGGCAGTCTTTACAACCAGATCACTTAAACTTGGGTAAGTTAGTTTAAAATCGGCAGAAATGCCGGCGGTAGCCAGAAACAGTTTATTTACATGTACTCCTTTAAATGAATCAGCAGCCATTTGTCCGGTAAGCGACAGGGTTGGCGCTTTAAATTCGCCCCCACTTACAATTAGGTTGATGGCATGATTTTCACCGAGAATCAATGCAATGTTCAGTGAATTGGTAATCACCGTAAGATTACGGAAATCGAGCAACAAGCGGGCAATTTCTGTAGTGGTAGACCCGGAATCCAGAATGATACAATCTCCTTCATTGATCAGCGCCACAGCTTTGCGGGCAATTTCCTTCTTCTCTTCAATATTCACCTGGCTAAACACCTGACCGGTTTTAGCAAACGAACCGACGTCTTTCAAAAATGCACCTCCATGTTCACGTTGTACATAACCCATTTGTTCGAGCATTTCCAGGTCCTGACGAATAGTAACATCGGTTACATTAAAGATACGACTCAGATCCTGCACTTTTGCATGACCATCTTCACGTATCAGATCAAGAATCTTCATTCTCCTTCGGTTCATTGCCATAAGCTTGTCGTTTTTTATAGATTATTTTTCAAACGATAATCCTGCAGATCCTTAATGGAAACCAGCTTCAAATTGAACTGTTTCGCAATTTCAAAAAGTTGTGGTAAACGTGCCATCGTACCGTCAGGATTCAGAATTTCAATTAGTGCACCACCCGGTTTCAATCCGGCCAGTCGTGTGATGTCCACTAAAGCCTCAGTATGGCCATTGCGTTCTAAAACACCATTATCGGCAGCATAAAGCGGAAAAACATGTCCGGGACGAGCCAGTTCATCAGGGCGAATATCACCTGCAACCAGTGCATGAATAGTAGATGAACGGTCGAAAGCAGAAACCCCTGTGGAACAACCATAGCCACGCAAGTCTACCGACATAGTGAATGGTGTACCCAGTATCGAGGAATTCTCATCGGCCATAGGGTTAAGCTTAAGTTCTTTACAACGTTCTTTAGTAAGTGGTACACAAAGCAATCCTTTGCCATAAGTTACCATAAAGTTTACAATTTCTGGAGTAATTTTTTCGCCTGCCACTACAAAATCACCTTCATTTTCGCGATCTTCATCGTCAACTACAATAATGACTTCGCCTTTGCGGATAGCTTCAATTCCTTCTTCGATTGTATTTAATGGATAATTCATTTTCAAAATTCTTTATTTTGAGCAAAATTATGAAAATAACGAAAGCAAACAAAAGTTAGTCATGATTTTTAATTAATAATCACAAAACACTTAAAAGAGAACATGATATATCTTTATTCTATCATGCTCTCTTCATATTAATTATAATGGCAGAATTGATATTAAAACATTCCCAGTACAGGATGCGGTACATAAGGTTTTTCCAAAGCTGCAATTTCATCGGCAGTCAATTTTATATCGAGTGCTGAAACTGCTTCTTCAACATGTTTCACCGAAGTTGTGCCTACAATCGGAGAGGTGATAAATGGTTTACTTAACATCCATGCCAGTGATTCCTGTGCCATTGAGCGTCCGTGTTCTTTGGCAATCTTTTCGATATTATCGACCACTATTTTATCCATGGCATCACAACTACCCCATACCATCGGTGATACCTCGTCTATTTTCACTCGCGGAGTAATTGTTCCCCACGGATGGGCTGTTCTGCCACCTGCCAGCGGACTCCATGGAATAATACCAATCTTACTATCTACGCAGTAAGGAATCATTTCGCGTTCTTCTTCGCGATAGATCAGATTATAGTTGTTTTGCATGGTAATGAATTTCGTATAACCGTGCTTTTCGGCGATGTTTTGCAGTTTCTCAAACTGCCAGGCATACATAGAAGATGCGCCAAGATATCTGGCTTTTCCACTTTTAACTACATCGTTCAGAGCATCCATTATCTCTTCCATCGGTGTATGAGGATCGAGTCGGTGTATTTGATAAAGATCGACATAATCCAACTGCAATCGTTTCAGACTTTTATCGATTTCAGAAAGAATTTCTTTACGCGACAAACCTCCGCCATTGGGTCTGCCGGGCCTCATCACCATATCGACTTTAGTATTGACCACAATATCGTCACGATAAAGACCAAACTCCTTTATGAGTTTACCGGTGACCTCTTCGCTGGTACCCATCTGATAAATATTAGCTGTATCGAAAAAATTTATACCGAGATCAATTGCTTTTTTAAAAATCGGTTTAGCTTCATCAAAATCTTTGGCCCAGGGAAATAAACCGTTTTCTTTTCCGGGTTTACCAAAACTCATCATTCCAAGACAAATTCTCGAAACATCTGTACCTGAATTTCCTAACTTTACATATTCCATAATAAACTATTTAAATGATTAATTTCTGACACGTATTTATGGATAAAAACATAAGCCCAAGTTATTGTTCTGTATATGAGTAATTTGTATTCGATAAACAGTAATTTGTATAAGCAATACCTTTCAGCTCTAATGATTCAGTTTTGCTTTTTATATTCTAAAGAAGTCATTCCAGTTATACCCTTAAACATTGAAGTTTCTGCCAAGCTTTTGACAACATTTTGCCAAACCTTTGGCAATCTACTGCTAAACCTTTGGCAAAAACTTCTTAAAGGTTTGGCAATAAACCAGACTATAATTGTTCGATAAGATTGTGAACTGGAGCGTAACATCCGACAGAAATACTTTCGCCAGAATGTATGCCGAGTTCTCGAATACCGATTTAAGAGAACGCATCAAGACAATTGAAATTCCTTCTCTGATCTTGCTCGAATCGATGTTCAAAAATATCAAACCGATGGTGGCAGAGCAGTATAAAGATTTGAATAACGCACAACTTGAATATGCGGATAAAGGATTGCACTTTATTATGTACGATGATAAAGAATGGTACACCAATCAGCTGACCGGTTTTTTGAATGACTAAAATTTGAATCATACAAATAACAATAAAGCCATACTTTTGCGGAAGTATGGCTTTATTGTTATAGTTGTTTTTAAAAAGGAAGATCGGCATCTGATATCGGAGGTGGTGGCGAATCGGGTATATCATTAGCATTGATACGCGAACCAACCATACCGCCCGAAGGATCTTGCGGTGGCGGAATAACCAAATCATCTTCGGGATTCGAGAATCGGGTAAACTCTCCTTTAAATCGAAGCAACACATCGCCTACAGCACCATTACGGTGTTTGGCAATAATGATTTCGGCCATACCACGAAGGTCATTACCTTTATCATCTTCATAGATACGATAGTATTCCGGACGATGGATAAAGCACACCATATCGGCATCCTGCTCGATGGCTCCCGACTCACGAAGGTCACTCAACTGCGGGCGCTTGCCCTCAAGACCCTCACGATTTTCTACACCACGATTCAACTGCGACAGGGCAATAATCGGGATGTTCAACTCTTTGGCCAAACCTTTAAGCGAACGCGAAATGGTACTTACCTCTTCCTGACGGCTACCGAAAGCCATACCACTGGCATTCATCAGCTGAAGGTAGTCAATAATCAGTGCACGAACACCATGTTCACGCACCAGACGACGCGCCTTGGTACGAAGTTCGAACACCGAAAGCGATGGTGTATCATCGACATATAACGGAGCATCAAGAAGATCTTTCAGTTTATAGTCCAGCTGCTGCCATTCGTAAGCGGCCAGCTGACCACTTTTAATTTTCTCACTCGGAATTTCGCACACATTGGAGATCAAACGATTCACCAACTGTACGTTGCTCATTTCCAGAGAGAACAGCGCTACCGGATTTCTGAAATTTACGGCAATATTCTTGGCCATAGAAAGTACGAAGGCCGTTTTACCCATCGCAGGACGGGCAGCAATAATGATAAGGTCGGAATTCTGCCAACCCGATGTCATCTTATCAAGCTTGTTGAAACCTGTTTCCAGACCACTCAAACCATCGGCACGGGCAGCTGCTTTCTGCATCAGATCGTAGGCTTCATGAATTACCGGATTAATCTGCGTATAATCCTTCTTCATGTTGCGCTGCGAAATCTCGAACAGCTTACCTTCGGCTTCCTGCATCAGGTCATCTACATCGAGAGTCGTATCGAAAGCTTTCGTCTGAACATTGCTGGTATAGGTAATCAGCTCGCGAGCCAGATATTTCTGAGCAATGATGCGGGCATGATATTCGATATGCGCAGATGTAGCTACTTTGCTGCTTAGCTCGGTGATATAGAATGCTCCTCCGGCATCATCTAAATCGCCTTTTTGAAGCAAGGTCTCGCGTACAGTAAGGATATCCACCGGTTTTTGGTTGATGGCCAGGTCGCGAATGGCAGCAAAGATAAGTTGGTGACGATGATCGTAAAAAGATTCAGGGCGAAGGATCTCTCCTACCTGTGCATAGGCATCCTGCTCAATCATCAGTGCGCCGAGCACTGCTTCCTCGAGTTCGGGGGCCTGCGGCTGAATACGACCATAATCGGTAACGGGTGCCGGCGTTTTTGATTTGGCACCACGATATGTTCGGGTTGTCTGAGGCATAAATCTCTGTTTTGTATTTTTTGAAATACGATGTATACGTTTTATATTGCCGGAATGAAGCGACAGATCGCGACAAAACAGCTCACAAAGATAGGAATATATTT
>CAMTOS010000049.1 GCA_947074195.1 uncultured Bacteroides sp. | reverse complement strand
TTAATTATTTTATATACTCTTTCTGAATAGTTAAACTACATTTTGCCGGAAGTAATACGATAAAACAGTCAAATCTTTATTTTTATGTATAAGATGATATATTGAATTATGAGAATTGAAAACAAAAAGAGGCTATCTGAACATTTTTTGTTTAGACAGCCTCATTTTGTTTGTAAATTAACAGTGTTTCAACACCTTAGAAAGACGGGATAAGAATTCGTCAGCTTCTTCTTTTAGTAAACAAAGTGGTGGAAGTAAGCGAATGACGTGTGTGCCTGTTACGCCGGTAAATACCTTTTCTTCATAAATTAATTTACGTCGTATTTCTTTAATGGGCTCTTCGAATTCCATACCAATCATCAGACCTTCGCCACGGACTTCCTTAATTTCAGGGAACTTCTTTAGCTCTTCCATTAAATAGGTTCCGATTTCTGCAGCGTTTTCTACCAGACGCTCTTCTTCCATAACATCAATCACGGCAAGTGCAGCAGCAGATGCTAAATGGTTACCACCGAATGTAGTGCCCAACAATCCATAACTGGCTTTAAAGATGGGGCTGATAAGAAGTGCTCCGATAGGGAAACCATTACCGATGCCTTTGGCTACAGTAATTAAATCGGGACGGATACCACTGAACTGGTGCGCAAAGAATTTACCGCTTCGTCCGTAACCGCTTTGAATTTCATCCAGAATCAGGATTGTGCCGTTTGCTGTACATGCTTCGCGAAGAGCAACCATAAATTCGTTGGTTGGAACCTTGATTCCTCCGACTCCCTGAATACCTTCAATGATTACGGCACAAACATCGCCTTTAGCCAATTCTGCCTGCATAGCCTCTGTGTCATTCAGTGGCAAATAAGTCACATGTCCGTTGGCATTTATAGGAGCAATGATATTAGGATTGTCTGTTGTTTCTACCGCCAGTGATGTACGTCCGTGAAAAGCTTTGCTGAACGAAATTATGCGTGTTCTTCCGTTGTGAAACGAGGCAAGTTTTAAAGCGTTTTCATTGGCTTCGGCACCACTGTTTACCATAAACAGAGAGTAATCCGGGTAGCCGGAAATCATGCCCAGGCGCGTGGCTACTTCTTCCTGCAATTTGTTGATTACTGAGTTCGAGTAAAAGCCAAGTTTACTTACCTGATCGCTGACTTTTGCTACATAATGAGGATGACTGTGGCCGATTGATATCACGGCATGTCCGCCATAAAGGTCAAGATAATCGTTCCCTTTATCGTCCCACACATGGCAGCCCTGACCTTTAACAATATTAATGTCGAACAACGGATATACATCGAATAGATTCATATGCTATAAAATTGAGGTGCAGATATTTCTAACTGCACCGTAATTAAAATGTGGTTTTATAAGAATTTAGAAAGCCGATGGTTTGAGTCGTAACCCAACGGTTTCTTCAAGATTGAACATGAGGTTCATATTATGTACGGCCTGACCGCTGGCACCTTTCAATAAATTGTCTATACATGATATAATCAGCAGTTTATCGCCATGCTTTTCTAAGTGAATCAGACATTTATTGGTGTTTACCACCTGCTTCAGGTCGATGTTTTTGTCGACAATAAATACAAAAGAGTCTTTTGCATAATATTCTTCATACATGCGTACAATCTCATCAATAGCAACCTTTGTTTTCACTACGATAGTGGCAAAGATACCGCGGGCAAAATCACCACGGTAGGGGATAAAATCGATCTCTGCATTAAAACTGTTTTGAAGCTGTTTTAATGATTGTTTTATCTCGGGTACATGCTGATGATCGAAAGCCTTGTAAACACTCATATTATTGTTGCGCCAACTGAAATGACTGGTTGCACCCGGTTTAACTCCGGCACCGGTACTACCGGTAATAGCATTTACCATGATATCATCATTCAGCAAAAGATTCTTTGCCAGCGGCAATAATCCGAGTTCGATGCAGGTGGCAAAACAACCGGGGTTGGCCACATATTTAGATTTGCAGGTAGCACGACGGTTTAGCTCGGGTAATCCGTAGATAAATTCGTGATCCTCACTGATGAGGCGATAATCCATCGAAAGGTCGATGATTTTCAGCTCTTCAGGTATCGTGTGCGACTGCATAAATTTCTTCGTATCACCATGCCCCATGCAGCAAAACAACACATCAATATCATTGAGCGGAAGTTTATCGGTAAAGCGAAGATCACATTCCCCGTAAAGCCCTTCGTGTACATCGGTAATACGATTGCCCGCATTACTGCTACTATTTATGAAAATGATCTCGGTATCAGGATGGTTAATCAGCAAACGAATCAGTTCGCCTGCCGTATATCCTGCACCACCTACTATTCCTGCTTTAATCATATCTGTTCGTCTTTATGATTCGCATAATATACACGGAGTGGAGTAGACGTCACTTTGATAAAGCCTTTTGCCTCTTCGGCCGTCCAACCTGTCTGAGTTTCACCATATTCGCCAAACTTCGTTTTCACCAGATCATCTGGCGATTCTACACCAATCGTAGAGAAAGAATAAGGACGAAGTTCAAGAGTAACTATACCATTCACGTTGCGCTGAGATTCCTGAAGCATCGCTTCGATATCGCGCATCACCGGTTCCAGATACTGGCTTTCGTGCAGGAACATGCCATACCAGTTGGCTACCTGATCTTTCCAGTACTGCTGCCATTTGCTGAGCGTATATTTTTCAAGAAAACGATGTGCACCGATAATCAGCATCGGACCAGCAGCTTCGAAGCCCACGCGACCTTTAATACCGATAATCGTATCGCCCACATGCATATCGCGACCGATACCATAAGCAGCACCAATTTCTTCTACCTTCTTGATAGCTGCAATTTTATCTTCAAAAATCTCACCATTTACGGAGCAGATCTCTCCTTTATTGAATTCAATGCGAAGCTCTTCCGTTTCTTTCTTTTCGGCATGTTTCAGATAAGCTGTTTCAGGCAAACCTTTTGCCGAGTCAAGAATTTCGCCACCGCAGATAGAAGTACCCCACAAACCTACATTATACGAATATTTCAGTTTCGTGAAATCGGCACTGAAACCATTGGCATTCAGATAATCGATTTCCTGCTGGCGGGTAAGGGTCATATCGCGGGTAAGCGTAATGATCTCTACATTGGGAGCCAGAACAAGGAATGTCATGTCGAAACGAATCTGGTCGTTGCCGGCACCTGTTGAACCGTGAGCAATGGCATCTGCACCAATTTCGTTAGCATAACGTGCAATGGCAAGTCCCTGGAAAATGCGTTCAGAGCTTACCGAAATAGGGTAAGTACCATTTCTTAGCACATTTCCGAAAATCATATATTTCAGACTCTTCTCGTAGTATTCATCGGTTACATCGAGAGTCACATATTTAACAGCGCCCAGTTTATAGGCGTTTTCTTCATTTTGTTTTAGCTGTTCTTCGCTGAAACCGCCGGTATTGGCGCATGCAGCGTAAACCTCATATCCTTTTTCCTTGGCCAGATACATTACGGTGTACGAAGTGTCGAGTCCGCCACTAAATGCTACAACCACCTTTTTTTTCTGTTCCATAATTTTTTATTGATTTGTATGATTAATTTCTTTTTTATGTGTTGAAGGGTCCCATAACATGGCTGTGCAGATACAGAACTTTCTGTTTTTCGCAACCAGAATATCATGGTTGATGCACCCCTCGCAACCTCTCCAGAACGATTCATCATCTGTCAGTTCATCGAATGTAACCGGAACGTAGCCCAGTTCGGTATTCATCTTCATAACAGCCGCACCGCTGGTAAGACTAAACAATTTAGCCCAAGGCCAGCGCAGGCGGGCCAATTGAAACGAAGCTTGCTTTATGCGTTTTGCAAGCCCTGTACTTCTAAAGTTTGGATGTACGATAAGTCCGCTGGTGGCCACATACTGTTTGTTGCCCCATGATTCGATATAAGTAAAACCGGCAAACTCTTCACCACGAAGAGCAATGATAGCCTTTCCCTCACGCATTTTTGTTGCAAGATATTCGTGAGTACGTTCTGCAATACCAGTGCCGCGCACTTTGGCTGCATCTCTTATAGTTTGTAAAATTGTGTCGACATATTCTTCGTGAGAAGCGTCGGCAACCATAACTTCAACCTCTTGAAATTCATTATCTGCCATAATTCTATAGCGCAATTAAAATATAATATATATTGGTTATTGTATGTTTGGGAAAACGATAGAAAGAAAACCATGAATTTCGTCATGATCAGCATCTTCGCGCAACACTAACATAATTGTGTCATCTCCTGCAATTGTTCCCAGAATGTCGTCATTCTCCTGATTATCTATATCATAGGCCATGCTGCTGGCATACCCCGGACGGGTGCGGATTACCGCAAGATTGCCCGAGAAATTGAGTGAAATAAAACCATTATTCAGTGGCTGATTTACAGCAACGCTGACTCTGGCATTTTTATACATAATGTCATTGGGCAATACGTAAATATATTTCCCATTGAGATTGGCGGTTTTAGCAACTTTCAACTGTTTTAAATCTCGTGAAAGTGTGGCCTGGGTCAATTTGTACCCGTTTTCATCAAGTATTTGTAATAATTCATCTTGCGAACCCACCTCGCGGCTCGAAATAATCGTTTTTACAGCATTCAATCGGTCTGTTCTCTTTTTCATATGTATATTTATACTTTAGATGATGCAAAGGTAAAACAAAAAATGAATAAACATACCTTTTAAGGTAGAAATATAGAATTAAAATGCATAAATACACAAATAATTGCATAATTATGATTTGTTGGGTATGTATATATGCATTTTTTATGATGCATTTAGTGCTAAAAATATCCTCTTCTTTGAATAGTTTTCCGGCAATAGCTCACTGACTTACCAGCGATAGCTTGCCGGCTTGCTGGTTATCGCTTGCTGAGACGCTGGTAATAGTTTGCTGAGTCGCTAAATAAATAGTTTGATTTATTAATCTATAAACATTTGTTAATCAGTGATATATAAATTTGATGCAGGCTAAGCTTAAAGAAACTTTTGTCAATGCATAAAGCATCTGTAGTTTAAGTATTAAATAAATGTTGTTTAAGTATTGCCTGAATCTTCTTATAGAACGAACTGAAAACACCTGTGTGCAATGCATCTTATTACTCAGTAATGCAAAAAATCGGTAGAGAACAGCTCCCTGTCTCTACCGATGATTTCCGGTTTACATTATATTAAACCGAAGTATTATGGTTTATCTTCAAGTTTAGGTTCTTCAGATTCATCTGGAATTGGAAGAAGAACAGGCTCTACAGCAGGTTTGTTATCTACTGCTGCTACAGTAGCCTGAGCTGCTGCATGTGCTGCCAAATGTACATCTTCCGGTTTAGCACCCTGAGCCACTGCAGTACTTGCTGCTTGTGCAGCTGCCTGTCCGGCTGCCTGTGCAGCGGTAGGAGTAGCGCTCTTAACACCAAGAAGTGCATCGAGTTCAGCTCTTTGTTTTACCATAAATGCTGCTACATCTGGCTGATAGCCTGCAGGCCATTTAGAAACTTCGTGAGGTTCACGACCTTCGAGTTCATAATCGAATGGTTCGAAATCTGAATTCGGGTCTCTCCACTGTTTCTTGCGGAATGCAAATACGATAAACGGAATAAAGAAGAATACAATAGCACAAGCGATAAGAATACCTACATATACGCCAGGTTTACCTGTACCAATCTGTCCCGGAGGGAAGAAACTGATAACCAGTGCAAGCAATGCACCAAGAATACCGATGATACCGATAGCCCATACACCAAATTCACCGCCAGGAATCTTAAACGGACGAATCTTCTTAGGTTGTGTACGTCTTAAGCCTAATACTGCTACATAAAGCAATACATACATGATCAGGTAAATGATGGTTGCAAGCTGTGACAGAAGCTGATAAGCTGACTGTACAGATGGCAATACGGCTACTACAAATGTTAATACAGTGATGAAACCACCCTGAACCAACAAGATAGGCACCTGAATACCATGTTTGTTTACACGCTGTAAGCTCTTTGGCAAATAACCTGCTTTACCTACAGATAGAAGACCTGTAGATGGACCTGCGATGATAACACTTGTTTGTCCTAATACACCAAATGCGATGAATAAGGCCATGATGTTACCCAGCCAGGGCACATGAAGGTTTGCCCACATATCTTTATATGCAATAAGCAGTGTCTGAGTAAGGTTGATTTCAGATTCAGGAATTACGATACCTACTGCCAGTGTACAAAGAATAAAGATTACGATAGTGAAAACTGTAGCAATCAATACTGCAAGCGGATAATTGCGGCTTGGATTAGGGATGTGCTCAATGTGTACTGCCTGTTGCTCCATCCCCGCAAAGAAGAGGAAGATACTCGCAGCGAGTACAATGTTGTCAAAGTTCGAGAAGTTAGGGAAGAAATCCTGATGTGATGGCAAGTAGATTTCTCTACCCATACATAGCCATACAATAGCAAGGATAACAAGAATGGCTGCCGGAATAATGGTACCGAACAACCCCCCCATGGTACTTAATTTAGCCGATGATTTTATTCCTCTGAAGGTATTCAGCGAAGCTGCCCAGTATACACCCAAAAGAATCAGAATCATGTACAATTTATTATCAGCCAAATGTGGTGCCTTATCAAGGGGTAAGAAAATAAACGCTATTGACACACCTCCGAAAATAAGTACGGATGGGAACCAAATAACGATGGCTTGCCACTGATAATACAGTGCAGCCCATCCCCAACGGGCGCCAAATGCTTCACTAACCCAACGGAATACACCACCCTTTTTAGGGAAAGTCGATGCCAATTCGGCACAAACCAGTGATACCGGAACCAGGAAGACAATTGCAGCAAAAAGATAATAGAAAATAGAGGTAATACCGTATTCGGCCTGTGCGGGCAAACCTCTTAAACTTACGATTGTGGTGATATTCATGATAGCGAATGCCCATACGCCGATGACTGCACCTTTCTTTAGAGCTGCATTCGCACCGTCACCTTTTTTAGAAGTTGAGTCCATATATAGAATATTTAGATTTAAGAACGGTTTGCGGATATTGAAAAGAATCCGCAAACCATTCAATTAATTATTCAAAAAGCTTATGTTGCGCATAATAGCTAATTATACATCATCATATTCTTTCATTATTTCGTCGCGAGCTGCTGCTACGCAAACGAGCATATGATCCATTACTTCAGGAGTTACGAACACGTTCATAGGGAATGATTTGATAGCAAAGATTACTGCATCAGGATCATGTTCGTCTCTATTATAATTAGTGGTTCTGAAACCGGTACTGAAACTCATATAAGGAGTATACTTACCGTTAATCATATGACCTTCGCGATACCAGGCATATAGTTTATCACCAATAGCGTGTATAATGCGGTTATGTTTCACTAATTCAGAACGTTTGTTAGGATCATTTAGTTCAAGTTCGAACTGTTTCTTAGCATCGATACCAATTGGATATGGGCGGAACAGAGTGATGAAACCAGTATCATCCGGATTGGCGATAACCATATCATCTCTTCTTCCGATCAAATCATACAGATAGTATTTTACTTCTTCGATACCACCAATGATGGCCTGCATACCTTCCATACCGAAGTATTTCAGAGTTGCCCAACCTGCCAGTGAACCATTACAAGTACGAGATACCTCGCAAGTATAGTACATTGGGTTGTAAGGAGTACGAACCTGTAGATAAGCATCTTGTCCACGACGATGCATATCTTCAAATTCTTTAGCATTTTTGTAAACGAAACAGCTACTTACATAAGGAGCGAATCCTAATTTGTGGAAGTCAACACCAATTGCATCAGCATAAATAATTTCTTTATACATTTCTGCATTGCGTTTCAGGATAGGAAGAATTCTTGGAGAGAATTCCAATGGATTCTTATCAAAATCGTAATGTTTGAAGTAAATCCATGACCAGCCTACTACACAGTCACAATACAATAATGCTTTACCAAATCCTTTTGGATTAGGATATTGATCCATTACTGCACGTACTTTAGCAACAGGGTCAAATGCACAAGCATCTGTAGTACCCATTGTACACGTAATTGAAGAAATAGGAGTACCAGCTTCTGTCAATTCTTTCATTACGCGTGCCAAATCTACAACGTCCATCTGGTTAGTTTCAGGATCAGTCTTAATACGAATGATGTTGTTCATACCAATACCCATCCAGTCTGTTGCATTCTGTTGTGCAAAGTGAGCTTGTTCAGAGCAAAGAATCTTAGCATCTACACGAACACCTTTGTAACGAGATTCTGGTAATACACGGGTCAAACCGTACTTCACACTATAAGTCCAGCAACCACCACCACCCCAGGTGTAGATACAACCAGCTTCAGTTGGTTCCCAGCCGATAAGATTTGCAATCATACCTGCAGTTTCCAGCTCAGCTTTGTGAACATTATAAGAATATTCACCTTCAAGGATGTTAGGTGCAAAAATCTGACCAATCATTGAAGCAACAATACCGGCAGTGTTACATTGTGGAATAATGTTACACATTGTCAGAGGGTTACCCCAGTTTGGTGCGCCCTGGAAAATAGTAAATACTTCGTCAATAATCTGATCGATAGATTCACCTTTTTCTGGAACTTTTACATTCTTAACTTCAGGCATTGTGTAATGAAGAGCCGAATCTGTACCAAGGAATACTGGTCCGCCAGTTGCAGCATCAGGTTTCAACTCATCCATTTTCTTCACCGCTTTAGCAACAGTGTCAGCCAAAGGGTCAACAGAGCCACGGAAAGGTGATGGAAATTCACTACACATAATTTTACGATACTTCGCCCATTTTGGAGCATCTTCTACAATTTGTCCGTCATTGAAAACTTCTCCGAAAGTCTTTACATTTTCTGCCATAATTCAAAAAATTAAAGGTTTAGTATTATGTTAATTAAAACGACATATCAATAACGCATGAGTAGAATTTATGTTTAGAAAAATCTTTGTTATTATCTTTTTTATTTCGGATTTTAACGTTAGAACTGCTTTCTAATTAAAAAAATGTTCTTAAAGTCGGTTTGTTATTTGTCTTTTTCATGGATTCGTGAACGATATTATACCTTTTGTTTTATGATTTATAGAAAATTGAACAATAATTTAAAATGAATATTTAGAAAAATTTTGTTGATTCGGTCATTAAATAAATAGGAAAATTCATTTGCTTATGGGGCGTTGTTAAGATAAAAATTATGACATTTCTCTTTTTTACCATTATTAACGTCTTATTTGTATCTTTTGTAGGGATGAAAACCGAAAAAAAGAAGATTAATGATGAACAAAAATATATGAATGATGTTTTATATCGCAGAATAATAACCTTAATGCATTATCTCAATAAGATGTTATGAAGTTGTATATAATTGGTATATAAATCTAATGAGTTATAATAATGTGAATAAGGTTTAACTTATATTTTTTAGAAATAAATGGGATATTCCCTTTTAATAATTAAATAAAATAACCTTAATTATGGCAACAAAAAAGTATGCTCCTATCGTACAGGAGTTGGTCGACATGATCGCTAAAAATGGTTGGCAAAGCAAATTTGATGAAGCATTTAAATCAGCAAAAGCTTTAAATGTTATTGAATTTGATGACATCAAATCTTTAGAAGACTATTTTGACTGGATTAATGCTCAGTTAACATGGGCTCCATTCGAAAAAGCTGATGGACGTGAAGTTTATCGTCATGTATGTAAATTCTATTTCTTACTTGACCAAAGCCCAGTGAAAGAACTGCAGAATAAGATTGAACCTCATGATACTGCTCTTCCTTTGACTCCGCTATCAGATTGGATGAGACGTTGGGTTCATGCATTAGGTGAATTCATGGATACTCCTGAATCTTTGACTCCTGAAACAGAAAAATCTTTCTTTGACACACCAGCTTATAACATGCACGAATATATTCGTCCACGTGGTGGTTGGGGTACTTTCAACAAATTCTTTGCTCGTCGCACAAAACCTGGTTTCCGTCCGGTAGCTGGCCTTTGCGATCCATCAGTAATCACATCTCCTGCTGACTCTGTATTTGATGGACAATGGGAAGTTCGTTCTGACTCTCATGTTAATATTAAAGGTATGGATTGGAAGATCTCTGAACTTCTTCAGGGTAGTCCATATAAAGATCGTTTCAATGGTGGTGTATGGATGCATGCATTCCTGAATACAACTGACTATCACCGTCAGCATGCTCCTGTTGCAGGTCGTGTAGTAGAAGCTCGTAATATTCCTGGTTGTGCATACCTACGCGTAATTGCCGATGATATTCCTGGATCAGATAAGAAAGGTTTGGCAATGCAACGTACATTCGATGCTCCGGATGATCCTGGTTACGAATTTATGCAAGATCGTGGTTTGATTATTATCGAATCTGAAATTGGTTTAGTTGCAGTTCTTCCTATGGGTATGGCTCAGGTATCTTCAGTAATGATTACTGCAGAAGAAGGTGTTGTACTACAGAAAGGTGAAGAAATTTCTTACTTCCAGTTCGGTGGATCTGATATCGTTATGGTATTTGAACGTGCATGTAATGTATGTTTCACAGCTAATGTTGGTGATCACCACAAAGTTGGCCGTCAAATTGCAAAAGCATATCCTGCAGGTAAATAAAATGTCTTGTAAGATTAAAACACTGAGGACCCGGTATATATCGGGTCCTCTTTTATTTTAGCGATGCATGAAACAAAAAAGAGCCACCCGATAGAGTGACTCTTTAATATTTAGTCTGATATTCTTATTTATTATCTTCTGCTTTGATTGACTCATCAATAACTTTAATCTTCTGAGTTACTAATTCCAGATCTGCTTTGAGCTTTTCTACTTTACGATTAATCTCAGTAAGTAAACTGTTTCCTTTTTTGGAAGAAGAACTAAGGAAGCCTAAGTTGTTTTCGTAAGTCTGAAGCTCATTCTTCATATTCTCGAATGCTCGTACAAGTTTTTCGCGTTCACGATAAAGTGATTGAGAACTGTTATTGCTCTGCATTGAAGATATATTCGTTTTGAAATTGCTAAGCTTGCGATTTGATGCATTAAGATTCAATCTTTCAAACAGTTTATCGATAAGCGCATGATATTGTTTGTAGATTTTATCTTTCTCTCTGAACGGTACATGGCCTACAGTGTTCCATTCTTTCATTAATTCTCTCATCTGTTTTTCGGCTTCTTCTACCTCTACAGATTCATCAATCGTTGCCAGTTTGCTGATAATAGTTTTCTTCTTATCCATATTATCGAGCTCTACTGTGCGTTGTGATGAAGTAGCTTTATTCTTTTGCTCAAAGAAATAGTCGCAGGCAGTAATAAATCTTTTCCAAACGGCATCAGAATATTTCTTAGATACTGGACCTACTGTTTTCCATTCTTTCTGAAGTTTAGTAAGTGCATCTGCTGTTGTTTTCCAGTCTGTGCTATCCTTCAGGGCTTCAGCTTGTTCGCAAAGTGCCTTTTTCTTTTCAAGGTTGGCATTCATCTCTTCTTTAAGATGTTTAAAGAATTCGCCTTTACGTTTGAAGAATTCATCGCAGGCATGGCGGAAGCGTTCGAATATCTTCACATTCATTTTCTGTGGAGCGAAACCTATTGTTTTCCACTTATTCTGAAGTGCAATAATCTCTTCGGTTTTAGTTTCCCAGGCCGCAAATGTTTTAAGCTGATCATATTCAATGGCTTCAACAATCTCGCAAATCACTGTCTTTTGATCGAGGTTGAGTTGTTCAACTTCTTTAAGCGATTCGAAATGTTGCTGATGACGACGATTTACGATGGTAGAAGCCGTTTTGAAACGATTCCATATTTCCTGACGGAGTTCTTTAGCTACAGGACCTGTATCGCGGAACTCCTGATGAAGTTTCTGAAGTTGGTGGAATGCAGAAATTACATCATCTTCAGTACAAAGCTTTTCGGCAGCTTCGCAAAGATGAATTTTAATCTCAAGGTTTTTCTTGAAATCGTATTCTCTGAATTCATTGTTGAGTTTCAAAAGATCGTAGAACTTTTCAACATAAAGCTGATAGTTTCTCCAGAGTTCATTGACTTTAGCCTGTGGAATAGCTTTAGTATCATTCCATTGTTGCTGAAGCTTTTTGAACTCCTGATAAGACTTGTTGGCATCTTCAGGAGACTCTACAAGTTCTTTAAGTTCCTCGATGATTGAAAGCTTGATCTGAAGGTTATCTTCTTTCTCCTTTTCTATTTGTGCTACAAGCTGATTTCTTTTTTCTTTAATCGAAGCCATCAGTTTTTTGAACTTCACTTCAAGAGGATCTTCTTCGGCTATAACCGGAGCAGGTGTTTCGTTTTCGTCTTTAACTTCTTCAGTCTCCTGTTTTTTAGCCTCCTGTTGTGCATTGTGGATTCGGTAAAAAGTCTGTTTCAGAGAGTCCAATTCCTGCTTGTTGATGTTGTCAACATCTTCGGCAAGTTTCTCTAAAGCGGCTAATACTTCTTCTTTTGTAGTTAATTTAGAAGTGGGTTCAACTGTTTTTTCAATTTGATTCTCTTCAGCTGAAGTTGGCGTAGATTCTCCGGCAGCTTCTGCAGTCTTTTTTTCTTCTGCTAACTCTCCGTTGTTTTGTGGTAAGTTAGTTTCATGAGCGTCCATCATTGTATTCATTTTTTAGGAGAAATAGAATAAAATTTTCCTTCTATAGTATATTAATGATACAAATAAATGAAATAAATTCAATACTTCATAATTTTTTTCGAAAATTATCATTCGTTTAGGAAAGTAATACGGTGATTCCCATATAAAGCATCATACCAATGATGTCATTGGTAATAGCAATAAATGGACCGGTGGCTATAGCAGGATCTATTTTTAATCTTTCAAGGGTCATCGGGACCAGAGTACCGAAAATTGAGGCAAACATGACTACAGCGAAAAGACTGATAGATACAGAATATGTTACAGTTGCCTGTGCGCCAAAGCGAATAAAGTTATACGTATAAACTAAAAGCGAAATGATTGTTGCATTAATAAGAGCAACGATCGATTCTTTAGCGATTTGTTTGAAGATACCTTTATTATCAAGTGAACTGTTGGCCAGACCTTGTACAATGATAGCCGATGATTGTGTTCCGACATTACCTCCTGTACCACCAATCAAAGGGATGTATAATGCCATCTCGGGATGCATTGCAAAAGTTGCATCGAAATTACCAAGAATCATGGAGTTACCGATACCACCCAGCATACCAATCAACAACCAGGGAAGTCGGGCTGTGGTCTGACGAAATACATTATCATCAGTTTCTACGTCTTGCGAAAGACCCGATGCCAACTGGTAATCGCGTTCTGATTGTTCGCGAACTTCATCCATTACGTCGTCCACGGTGATTTGCCCTACCAGACGGCCAATGGTGTCAATGACCGGAATGGCCACAAGGTCATACTTTTCGATGACTTGTGCTACTTCGTCTGTGGGAGTATCGACATGGACAGATATAGGATCCTTCTGCATCACATGTTTTACTTTAGATACAGAAGGTGATGTAATCATTTTCTTCAGCGGAAAGATACCGCGCAGGCGTTCATCGTCATCTATTACATATACATAATAGATTTCGTCCAGCTCTTCGGCTTGCTGACGCATTTCTTTCAGACACTCGGGCATACTCCAGTTCTCGTTTACGATTACCATTTCTGTACCCATCAAACCACCGGCCGTACCTTCATCGTATTTCAGCAGGTCGACAATATCACCAGCCTGTTCAATGTCTTCGATGTGTGAAAGTACCTCTTCCTGCTTCTCTTCATCGAGTTCGCGCATGATGTCCACGGCATCATCCGTGTCCATATAGTCCACAAAGCGTTTGGCGATGGTTTCAGAAGGCAGGATTTCCAGAAACTGCTTACGGCGGTCTTCGTCCATTTCAACGAGCACGTCGGCAGCGGTTTCATTATCGAGCAGGCGGTATACGAAGCGGGCTTCGTCAAGTGTCAGGTCATCGCACAGTTCAGCAATATCGGCCGGGTGAAGGTCGATAAGCATAGCTTTTACCTGATCGGCTTCTTTCTGGCCAATCAGCTCCGCTACCCGTTTGATGTAGTCGTCATTCATTTCCATGCGAAAGCGAACGTAAAAATTATGATTCGGTTTCCGTTTGTTGTGGCATATTCTTTAATGCCTCTTCCACCTGATTTGTCAGGTCGATGAACTGCTGTACAGACAACTGTTCAGGGCGTTTGTTGAAAAGTTCGTCAGCAGTCAGCGGACAATCTTTGCCAAGAATAGGTTTTATAGAATTGCGTAATGTTTTACGTCGTTGATTAAACGTAGTTTTTATCACACTTTTGAAAAGTTTAGGGTCGCAGCCCAAATCCGTAGTCTCATTACGGGTCATGCGGATAACAGCGCTTTTCACCTTTGGAGGCGGATTAAACACATGTTCGCTCACGGTAAAAAGATATTCCACCTTATACCAGGCCTGAATCAGTACGCTTAAGATACCATACGTTTTGCTTCCGGGTCCGGCAGCTATTCGTTCGGCTACTTCCTTTTGGATCATACCCGTACAGCAAGGAATAAGATCCTTGTTATCGAGCATCTTGAAAAATATCTGGCTTGAAATATTGTATGGATAATTACCGGTAAGCACAAACGGTTTACCATCAAACACACGTTGCAGATTCATCTTTAGAAAATCATCTTCGATAATGTTGTCTTCGAGTGCCGGATAATTCTCACGAAGATAGGCAACCGATTCAAAATCAATCTCAACAACTTTAACTTCACGTCCTTTTTGTAGTAAGAACTGTGTCAGAACACCCATCCCGGGTCCAACTTCAAGAATAGGAAGCGTTGGGAAAGTATCTACCGTATCGGCGATATCCTGTGCTACTTTCAGATCTTTCAGAAAGTGCTGTCCCAGAAACTTTTTAGGCTTTACTAATTTCATTTACGAACTAAATGCTACTTTTGTATCCAACAAAGGTAGTTCTTTTCATTGAAGATTGGCTTAATAAGGATGAATAAACTGATAAAAAAGGCATTAAAAATACTCTTACCTCTCTTTTTAGGCGGCTTTGTCCTGTTTTGGGTTTATCGCGATTTCGATTTTTCCAGAGCCGGCGAAGTTTTGCTTTATGGTACCCATTGGGGATGGATGTTATTCTCTCTTTTCTTTGGAGTATTGAGTCATATTATTCGCGGCTGGCGTTGGAAACAGGTCCTGACTCCACTCGATGTTCATCCACCAATCAGCGATTGTGTAAATGCAGTTTTTGTCTCTTATATGGCCAATCTCGTATTTCCACGTATTGGCGATATTACCCGATGCGGCATTCTTAAAAAACATGATAACATTTCCTTTGCACAATCCTTTGGTACTGTAGTTACCGAACGCATAGTCGATACGGTCTGCATTGGATTGATTACCGGTTTCACCTTTCTTATTCAGATGCCCGTATGCATGGCTTTCTTTCGCGAAACAGGTACGAAACTATCTTCTTTCGAAAATCTGTTTTCATCGGTATGGTTCTACATTATACTACTATGCAGCATTGGCTTCTTCTACCTGTTATACCGCATGTTGCGCATGCTCTCTTTCTTCGATCGCATCAAAGCCGTGGTCCTGGATATGTGGCAGGGGGTGTTGTCGCTGCGTAAGGTGAAGAATATTCCTCTTTTTATATTCTATACCTCATCGATGTGGTTTTGCTACTTTCTGCACTTTTATCTTACATTCTTTTGCTTCGAATTTACCGATGGTTTAAGTGTGCTTGCTGCATTACTGATGTTCGTTGGCGGAACGTTTGCTGTAGTGGTTCCGACGCCCAATGGAGCGGGTCCCTGGCACTTTGCTGTAATCACCATGATGATGCTTTATGGCGTTAGTCCGCTGGACGCAGGAATATTCGCATTGATTGTGCATGGAATTCAAACCTTTTTAGTAGTTTTGTTGGGTATATATGGCTGGCTTGCTTTAGCACTTACCAGCCGCAAAAAAAGTAAGAACCTAACAAATAGTAAACCATGAGTACGATTCATGACTTGGCTCCCCAAAATGTGTGGAAGCATTTCTACCAACTCACTCAAATTCCTCGTCCTTCAGGACACATGGAAAAAGTAACCGAATTCCTTGTAAACTTCGGAAAAAGTCTTGGTCTTGAAACGATTGTAGACGAAGCCGGAAATGTGATTATACGTAAACCTGCCACTCCCGGCATGGAAGACCGTAAAGGAGTAATTCTCCAGGCACACATGGATATGGTTCCTCAAAAGAATAATGACACAGTTCACGATTTCACAAAAGACCCGATCGAAACTTATATCGATGGCGAATGGCTAAAAGCCAAAGGCACTACTCTTGGTGCAGACAATGGCCTTGGTGTTGCTGCAATCATGGCTGTACTCGAAGATAATTCACTAAAACACGGTCCTCTCGAAGCATTGATTACCAGCGATGAAGAGACTGGTATGTTTGGTGCATTCGGTCTGAAACCAGGTGAACTGCAGGGACAGATTATGTTGAATCTTGACTCAGAAGATGAAGGCGAACTTTACATCGGTTGTGCCGGTGGCGAAGATGTAACGGCTACTCTTGAATATAAAGAAGTAGAGCCTGATGCAGAAGATATAGCTATCGAAGTTACCCTGAAAGGACTTCGTGGTGGTCACTCTGGTCTGGAAATCAACGAAGGTCGTGCCAATGCTAATAAACTTCTGGTTCGTTTCGTGCGCGAGGCAATCGTTTCTTACGAAGCCCGTCTGGCCAGCTGGAGCGGTGGTAACATGCGTAATGCTATTCCGCGCGAAGCATCAGCTATTCTGACTATTCCTGCCGAAAATGAAACTGAACTTATCGAACTGGTAAAATACTGCGAAGACTTATTCAACGAAGAATATAATGCTGTTGAAACACCAATCAGCTTTACTGCTGCACGTGTTGAAACTCCTAAAGGCATTGTTCCTGAAGAAATTCAGGACAATCTGGTAGATGCAATATTTGCTTGTCAGAACGGTGTGGTACGTATGATTCCTACTATTCCTGATACAGTTGAAACTTCTTCTAACCTGGCAATTATCAACATTGCCGGTGGTAAATGCGATATCAAAATTCTTGCCCGCAGCTCAAGCGACAGCATGAAAGAATATATCGTAACAAGCCTTGAATGCTGCTTCTCAATGGCAGGTATGAAGGTAGAAACCAGCGGTTCTTATTCTGGCTGGCAGCCTAACGTGAATTCGCCGATTCTGCATGCCATGAAAGAGTCTTATAAAGCTCAGTTTGGTGTAGAGCCTCATGTAAAAGTAATCCATGCAGGTCTTGAATGTGGTATCATCGGTGCTTCTCAGCCAGGACTGGATATGATTTCTTTCGGACCAACGTTGCGTTCTCCTCACTCACCCGATGAGCGTGCATTGATTCCTACCGTACAGAAATTCTACGATTTCCTTACTGCTACTCTTGCCAATAGTCCTGTTAAATAAAATCAGGTAATATGATATAATGAGCCGCTTTCTGCATCGTCAGTCAGCGGCTTTTTTGTTTCTTTATTTTTTTACGCCGTTTTTATTCCATATATACATTCCTTATATCATCTAAAACACCTATTTTTGTGCATCGATTTATCAAACTTATAAAACTAATGAAGCGTAGTCTTTGCACCCTATTTTTACTTTTAACAATCACAATTGCAGCAATTGCACAGTCTCGTGTAACGTCTAATAAAAATAACCACAATTTCGGTCAGATTCAGTGGAAAGAACCTGTTACCGCCGAATATATCATTACCAATACAGGCGATCAGCCGCTTATTATATCAAATATCACTACTTCTTGTGCCTGTAGCGATGCTACCTGGACACAAACTCCGATAGCTCCCGGTGAAAAGGGCAAAGTAACTGTATCGTTCGATGCGCAGGCTTTGGGCCGTTTCGAAAAATCGGTAGGTATCTATAGCAATGCCGATCCAGCATTGGTCTATCTGAAATTCTCGGGTGAAGTTGTACGTCAAATCACCGATTTCTCGCACACTCATCTTCACACTATTGGCGATATACGAATTGACAGCACTGCATTCAACTTCCCTGATTCGCATCTGGGCGATAAACCAACGATTACATTTAGCGTGGTAAATCAGTCGGACAGACCTTATGAACCTGTACTGATGCATCTTCCGGGTTATATCAGCATGGAAAAGAGTGTAAATGTATTGCAGAAGGGTGAACGTGGTGTGATTAAACTAACCCTCGATACCGATAAGTTGAGCGAATACGGATTAACTAAAACATCTGTATACCTGTCACGCTTCACAGGCGATAAAGTCAGCAGTGAAAACGAAATTCCGGTATCTGTTGTTCTTTTGCCCGATACAAAAACTTTATCGGCTGCGCAGCGTTTTGCTGCACCGAAAATAATGCTGAGCGACAAGCAGCTTAACTTCATTACTCAACTGACCAAAAAGAATTCAGGCGCTCAGGATATCCGTATCACCAATACCGGTAAGTCTCCGCTGATTATTCATAAATTACAGGTGTTCAATCCTGCTGTTAATGTTCGTCTGAAAAAGGCAACTTTGCAGCCCGGAGAAAGTACAACACTACGTATAACAGTTCGCAAAAAAGATATACAAAATAGTAAACAGCCTTTGCAGGTGCTGATGATTACCAATGATCCCGACCAGCCTAAGGTTGTAATAGATATTAAACAGTAGAAATACTGCTCTTAAAACCTAATGATTATGGAACATCCCGAAAACCACGAAAAATATAAAGGACTGACAGTAAATGCCGGTATTGAACAACCTTCTTCTGTAAATCCTTTTTTCAAGCGTAAACCCCGAAAGAGTTTGCGTCCTGTATCAGAATATGTTGATGGTATCCTCAAAGGCGATATCACCATGCTCAGTCAGGCGGTGACGCTGGTAGAAAGTATGCGCCATGAGCATCAGCAAGTTGCACAGGAAGTCATCGAAAAATGTTTGCCACATTCGGGTAAATCGATGCGTATTGGTATCAGTGGTGTTCCCGGTGCAGGTAAAAGTACATCAATCGATGTCTTTGGCCTTCACGTCTTAGAGCGCTCGGCAGGGAAATTGGCTGTATTGGCCATTGACCCCAGCAGCGAACGCAGCAAAGGAAGTATTCTGGGCGATAAAACCCGAATGGAGAAACTTTCGGTCCATCCCGATTCGTTTATACGCCCCAGCCCTTCGGCGGGATCACTTGGTGGGGTAGCGCGCAAAACCCGCGAAACCATCATTCTGTGCGAAGCGGCAGGTTTCGATAAAATCTTTGTCGAGACAGTGGGAGTAGGGCAGAGCGAGACGGCCGTTCATTCTATGGTCGATTTCTTCCTGCTTATTCAGCTGGCCGGTACAGGCGACGAGCTTCAGGGTATAAAACGCGGCATTATGGAGATGGCCGATGGCATCATTATCAACAAAGCCGATGGAAGTAATATCGATAAAGCCAAACTTGCAGCTACTCAGTTCCGTAATGCTCTTCATCTTTTCCCTGCACCCGAATCGGGCTGGACACCTAAAGTTCTGACTTACTCGGGTTTCTATGGCACGGGTATAAAAGAGATATGGGATATGATTTACGAATACATCGATTTTGTAAAAGATAACGGATATTTCCAGATTCGCCGTAATCAGCAGAGCAAATACTGGATGTACGAAAGCATCAACGAACAGCTTCGCGAGAGTTTTTATAACAATCCGATTATTGAAGAGATGCTCCCTCAAAAAGAACAACTTGTGCTCCAGCGCAATCTAACCTCTTTTGTGGCTGCCAAGAATCTGCTCGATGCCTATTTTGATCAGATGAAAAAGTAAAAAACAACAGTTATTTATACTAAAATCCCTGCTATCTGCACTCATGCAAATGGCAGGGATTTTTTGGTTTATCAGCGATAGCTTGCCCGCTTGCCGGCAATAGCTTCCTGACTTGCCGGCGATAGCTCACTGGCAGATTGGACATAGCTGTCTGGCTTATCACTTTTTTTATTTAGATATATATTAAAAAAAGAACAATTATGGCCATAAAAATGGTCTAAAAAAGAAATATACATGAAAAATATTCGTTTTCGTGATAATATTAAAACAAATTTATATATCTTTCGCAAACTTAAATCTGGACAGAATACGTGAATTTTTAAAATATATCAGTTTATGAAAAGAACACTGTTCCTGTTATTTTTATTTATCAGTTTCTATGGATATGCTCAGGAAGTATTATACGTCAATGGCAGAGGCTATGAAGGTTATATTTACCCTGTGCGTCAAAATGTTCGTATTAGTACTCCTGATGGCATGAGGCGTTATACTCCAACTGCCTCTGATATTGCTCTTGCTGAAAGAATATTGAGCAAAAAAATCGATGATCACATGCTAACTCCGCATGGATACACTGTTGAAGTTAAATCTTCGGCTTTGGAGAATTATTATCGTCAGTATGTAGGATATTTAAACAGCAATGATGAAAAAGTAATCTGGATTAATCTCATTCACAAAAATCTGAAAGATGTAACTAAAGGATTAGCTAAGGATATTGTTCTCCTCCATGGAAATGATACTGACTTTTGGAATATTCTTGTAAATATTCCAAAAGAAAAACTTTCTGATTTTAAGGTAAACCAAGTTGATTAGTCGAATGTTACCATTATATGGTACAACTTGTGATACGCTTTTTTCTGATTCTTTTTGTTTTGCTCCTCAGCATACAAATCTTCTCGACACCACCGGTTAAGGTTAGTTTTGAGGAAGATTGTCATGCACAAAACTCCATCATCTTTTCTCGTGTGCTGATGCAGACATTCAGCAAAGATGCCATAAAAAAGATACTTGCAAATGATGGGAATATTGTGATGGGAGCTAAAGTGGATTCCTTAGGATATGTGATTGAAATCATTAATATCGTATCGAAAAATAAACTTCCTCTAAACTTTCAGAGACAAGTAGAAAATGCGTTGATGCGCAGTAAGGCTTCATTTTATATATGCCATCCGGCTGACATGCCCGAAGATGAAAAAGAACGGTTCCTCCGTGTTGAGGCCGAAGAGTTTCAAAAGAATAATTGCCGCATTGTGAGCTATATTACTTTTCCGGGGAATATGCTCGATTCTTATCGTGAACAGGCAATGAGCAATCACGGAAAGCTGACCAAATATGAGTATCTGAAGAAGCAATTGCAAACTTACTAACGCTTCAGATCGGCTCTCGATTTACTTTGAGTCACAATATATACGCCGATAAATACCAGTGCGATGGCTATTCCTTTCTGCCACCCGAATACACCAATACCAACTGCAACAGAAACGATTGAGGCAACAATGGGTTGCACATAGTTATACATGCTTACAACGGTAGGACGCATCAATCGTTGAGCAGTCATGATGCAGATATAGGCCAGGAAGCTTCCGCAAAGCACTACATACAATACCTCAGCAATAGCGATTAAGGGAATATCGGCCCAGTTCCAGACTACGATATCACCCATGGCGAAAGGCAGATAGCAAAACGATGCATACAAAAACATCCATTTATTCAGGGTAATGGGCGAGTAGCGTTGTGTCAGACTCTTGAATACGGTAAGATAGATGGAAAAGCTTAGTTGTGCGGCAAGAATCAAGAGGTCGCCCAGAATATGACCACCGCCAGCCGTACCCGGTGTATTGCTTAAAATCAGCATCAGAGCTCCGCCGGCACCTATCATAATGCCAATAATCTTTTTATTCGTAATCGGTTCTTTAAGATAAAAGGCCGCTACCAGCATAGTGATAATAGGTAGAGTAGTGGTAATAATCGATGCATTGATGGGCGATGTCATAGATAACCCGAAGATAAACATACCCTGATTAAAGATGAGTGCCACGAACGAGGCAAGGAAGATGCGAAGACGATCTTTGCGCTCGATCTTCTCTTTTTTGGTAAACAGGGAAAGAATCCAGAATGCGATACATGCACCGACCATTCTGAAAGAGGTCAGCATGATAGGGGTGAAAAATACAAGGGCTGCTTTACCGATGGGCGACATTAATCCCCACATTACGTTGGCCGAAAGTGCACATAAGTGCCCGCGAACATTCTTATCGCTCATAATCTATTTACCTTTGAAAACTGGCGCAAAGGTAGAAATTAAAATCTGATTAAAATAAAAAAGCCATGACAACAACGTGCCATGGCTTAAGGAAAAAGCTGTTTGTAAGGTTATAGTTGTGTTGTTAAATTGAGATATCCTGTTTTAACACCTTCACCAGTTACTTTTAATTGTATATCGCCGGGAGTTTCGTTACTTTGAAGCACCACCACCAACTGTCCGCTAAATGCTTTCAT
>CAMTOS010000048.1 GCA_947074195.1 uncultured Bacteroides sp. | reverse complement strand
GATAATGAGCGGTGACTGGAGTTCAGACGTGTGCTCTTCCGATCTAACATCAAACAAAAAAGAGATTTGGAATTGCTTTAGCTATTTTATATATCATGATATCATTTATCTCTTTTTTTTTAGTTGTAATAAATTATTCAAAATACGTTGGCTGGGATTGGAACTTGAATTGTAGCTGGAGATGGTGGTAATGTAGATCGCCTATGCGTATTGTTATCAATAAAAGTGTTCTTTGATTTTTCTTTTATATATCATAAATATGTAATATATAGATAAAAACTGTAAATTTGCCGTGGTTAGATATTTGACTTAACACAAATACATTATTTCTATGAATGATCTCGGTGAAATCATTCGCCTCGTTTATCCGTTGAGTAGCGATGCGATTGAACTATTGATGCAATATGCGCAATTGAAAAAAATGTCTCGTAACAAACTTCTTTTTACTGAAGGAGGTGTGAACAATAATTTCTATGTCATTAAAAAGGGACTTCTTCGTTTCTTCCACATCAATGAAGATAAAGATTATACCATCTGCTTCACCGGTCCAGGTGGAGTTGCCATTTCCATGCATTCTTATTTGTTCAATAAACCAGCTATGTGCAATATAGAGGCGATGACTGACATCGAATTCTATGAATTCAGTAAAGAAGAACTGGAAAAACTCTTTTCGAAGTCACCTGAAATAGCCAATTGGGCCAGAATCATGGCGTTCGAGGAGATCTATACCATGGAACGTCGTTTTACCTATGTAGGCACAGGTGATGCTTATACGCGTTTCAAGGCTTTTATGCAAATGAGGCCTCAATCGGAAATTCAGCAGATTCCATTAAAACATATTGCCTCTTATCTGCGAATTACACCACAAACCCTGAGCAGAATGCGCAGAATGTATGCCAGAGAATAGGTTTAAGCAGAAATGCGGATTGATATTTAATTAGGATATTATATTATAAATGGTAAAATAAATATTTGTATTAAAATTAAATTGGTTCTAAATAGCGCTTGTTAGTGTAAAACTGAATCTATGTTCAGTAGAATAGGAAGAAAAGCTCTCTATTTTTGCAGGTCTAACACTTACAGCTATTAACTAAATATTTTAATCAAATTTTTATGGGAAATTTATTACTCACCCTCACAGCAACTATGATGTTGCAAAGTGCTTCACCCGCAATCTCTCCAGTGGTGAATGCAGCAAACTCAGAAACAACCAACCTGATGCAAACACAGGCAGATGGAGTTACCGTGCCTAATCGTAAAGTTTATGGTTTCTTTCAGAATTATGTGACCCCTGAAGGTTATGGTATTGGTTCATTTAATATGAACAATACGACTAATCCGGAACTTCTCTATCGCTTTGAAGATGAAGACATGCTTGGTTTTTATGCCGGCGCGGTAGCAGATGGTGTATTTTATGGCGCTACTTATAAATATCAAAGTGCATCGGCACCTTTATCACTCGATTTAATGTCAATTGATTTACAAACTGGCGAAAAGCGCTATATCGGTCCATGGTCATCGGATGCAAGTATGAAATTACAGGATATGTCTTATGACTATTCGACGAATACTATGTATGGCGTTGGTTATAGTGTTGGTGCATCTTATTTATTTACTGTCGATTTAACTACCGGAGCTACTACTCAGGTGGGACGTTTGCCGATGACGTTTTTTGCAATCGCTATAAATCATAATGGTGATCTTTATGCAGTAGAAACAGGCGGAAGTATTTATCAGATTAATAAAGAAACCTGTCGCATTCAAGGATTCGTATCTTCTGCATTCTGTATGGGTTTCATGAATAATCAGAGTATGGAATTCGATCATACCACCGGTAAATTGTATTGGGCGGCAGTTGCACAATCTATTGACGGATCAAATGCATCGCATCTTTATGAAATCGATGTAGTTTCTGGTAATCATAATTATATTGGTGCTGTGAATCATTCATCTATGTCATATGGCTCTCCAATTATCGGTATGTATATTCCTTATGTTTTGGCTGGTGAAATGGCGCCTGCAGCTGTTAGCAATATTAACTTTGCCCCAGACGCAGCCGGAGCTTTGAAAACAGTAATAAGTTTTGTAACACCAACTTTGGCATTCGGTGGTGAAGATCTGACTGATTTAATCTCTGTTTCTATTGTTCGCAATGATGAAGTGATTGCAACTATTGAAACTACAGAAAAAGGTAAGCTTATAGAATATACCGATGAAGCGATTCCCGCAGATGGTTTGTATAAATATGCTTTCTATGCTACTAACTCAGTTGGTGATGGTGAGAAAATATTTATGTCAACTTATGTTGGTAAAGATGCTCCTGCCGCTGTTAGCAATATTGCTGTATCGGCTCAACCACAGGCTAATGGTGCTGTTATTACCTGGGATGCCCCTTCAGAAAGTTTGAATGGTGGTATTTTCGATGCAGAAGCGGTAGTATACAAAATTGTTCGCTTCCCTGATGAAGAGGTATTATCTGAAAACTGGACACGTACTATGTTTATAGATCCGGGAGCTGACCGCATTGCTTCTTATTATTATGAAATTACTGCATTGAACGAAATTGGTTCTTCTTCGGCAAATTCGCCATATATTGTAATGGGACCTGCTATGAACTTGCCATATGAAGAGGATTTCTTTGATATTAATAAAATCAATAATCTTTGGACTGCTGTAGATGGAAATAATGATGGACATTCCTGGATGATCAATACAGATGCATCACGTTCTACTTTCTTTGATGAAAACTATATTGGTGTGGAATACTTCATCAACTATTTCCTTGTTGATCAATCTATTCAGAATGGTGCCGATGAATGGTTGATTTCTCCTCCTTTCAATATTGATTCAGATAAAAATTATGTATTGAAATTCGAATATCGTTCATTAACTGATGATGTATTGACTATTACTTATGGTACAAACAATACGGTTGAAACTCAAATTGAACTCGAGACAATGAATATTCATAACAGTGGATATAATGGTACAACCAATTATGAAACTACAGATAAGTCATATCATCTGAAAGAAATTGAATTGCCTGCCGGTTCGGGAGTAAGTACTGTTGGTTTCCATCTTACAACACCTTTCCCTGAAGCTAACTATATGTTTGGTTCGCATCTGCAGATCAGATCTGTTACTATCGAAGAAAAAACAGGCACAGGCTTAGATATTGCTGCTAAAATTGAAAATCGTGTTTGGGCAGATGTAAATACTCTTCATATTTCGGGTGATTTTGATTATGCTATCGTATCAGATCTTCGTGGTGTGGCTCTTTTAGAAGTTACTGAGTCAACAACAACAGTGAATCAATTACAGGCAGGTATCTATTTTGTATCTGTAGTAAAAGATGGTGTAGTAAGAACATCTAAAGTTGTTTTGAAATAATTTTATATAACATTGCAATACGTTTGCTAAAAGCAAGATAGAATTAAAGGTATTTCTTGTATATTTGCAAGAAGTACCTTTGTCTAAATAATGAGCAATATGAAGAAATATATATTTCTGGCGGTTTTATTTTACTGTCTTAGCTCTTTAATTATAGTAAATGCTATACCTGCTAAACCAGGCATGCGTATATTCTGTCAGCCTGACGGAACTATGCTTACTGTAAATTTGCGGGGAGATGAATTTTTTCATTTCTATGAGACAGAAGACGGAATTCTTTTAAAAGCCGATCAAAACAATGCACTTTGGTATGCAGTGCTGGATGATAAAGGAAACATCGTTCCGGGTAAATATTTAGCTGCTGATGCCAGTCAGCGCTCTGCAGAAGTCAACAAATACCTTGACGATATCGGACAAGGTGAAATCAAAAAAGAACTTTTCAAAACTCGTGAAGAGAAAATTTCGACACGTGCCAATATGCCCGGACAGATTAATTCTACATTTCCAACTACGGGTAATGTTCGCGGAATTGTAATTCTTGCGGAATATCAGGATATTAAATTTTGTGAGCAGTATGAAACTCTTGAGGTTTATAAAGACCTGATTAATGCCGAGAATTATGGTGGAGAATACTCAACCGGAAGTGTCCGCGATTTTTATGTAGATCAGTCATCCGGAGTGTTTATTCCCGAATTTGATGTGATTGGACCGGTTACTCTTCCTCAAAATCGTTCCTTTTACGGCTCAACAAATAATGGTAGTGAAAATGTTCCGCAAATGATAATTGACGCCTGTTTGCTGGCCGATCAGGAATGGGGTGTTGATTTCTCACAATATGATATGGACAATGATGGTTTTGTCGATTTTATCTATGTGATATATGCAGGTCATGGTGAAGCGCAGGGAGGTCCTCCCGAATGTGTCTGGCCGCAATCATGGACACTGGAATACATCTATTTTAAGAAACTTGATGGCAAATATCTGGGTAAATATGCTTGTTCTTGTGAGTTGAGCGGAGGCGCTGGTACAGTTCTGGATGGTATTGGAACCTTCTGTCATGAATACGGGCATATACTCGGATTGCCTGATATTTATGATACGGCTTATTCTGGCTATTTCGGGATGGGACACTGGGATACAATGGATGTTGGTGCTTATAATAACAATTCGCGCACTCCTCCTGCTTTTAGCGCAATGGAGCGTTATTCGCTGGGTTGGATGGAACCTAACCTGCTGGATGAACCTGGTAGTCGCGGACTGGAATCGCTTGAAATATCGAATACAGCTTTCTTTATGGTTTCCGATCATGATGAAAATGAATATTTCGTATTCGAGAATCGTCAACCTGTGAAATGGGATATGCATTTGCCTGCACATGGAATGCTGATTTCTCAGGTACATTATGACCGGACCATCTGGAGTCAAAACAGAGTGAATACAGCCGCAGGTGGTTATGAACATGTAAAGCTAATTGCTGCCGATAATGCTAAAACTTATGATGATGAGGCAGGTGATGTTTTTCCGGGAACATCGAATAATACCAGTTTTACCGATACCTCTACTCCTTCTTCTCTGTGGAACAATGGTTCGAAAGTTAATCGTCCTGTGTTTCATATCAAAGTTGGTGCAGGTGGTGTAATTATCTTTGATTATATTCAGGCTACAGGTATAGAGTCAGTTAAATCTGATGAGGCTTTAGTGGAAATAATTGTAACAAATGGAGTTTTGCAGATACAGAATCCAGGATTACAACGTATCTCTCTGTTTTCTGTCAATGGTCAGCAGATAACACCAGTCCGTAATGATGAGCTGATAGAGTTTGTCTTAAATCCGGGCATCTATATTGTAAATGTAGAAGGTGGTGATGCGATTAAAGTCTGTGTAGAATAAAGTACAAATACTTATAATAAAAAGATGGCAATGATATGGAGTGTATCATTGCCATCTTTTGTTATTCGGCACTGGTTGTTTTACATTTGCCAGATATCTTTTGGACCTTGTTGTTCAGCCTGATTACTGAAAGTTCCATTCAGCGCATTGGCTTCGTCACCTTTCAATTCCATGGCTTTTGTCATATCGCTGGCCGAACCTTCTTTGTCACCAGTCATTAATTTGGCGCGACCACGTTCATGGTAGGCTTCAATGCAGTTGGGGTTCAGTTCTATGGCATCATCAAAAAGCGTGATAGCCTCGGCGGGTTTATCCTGAGCAATGTAAAGCTGACCCAGCTGGACAAAAGATTGTTCATGAAATGGATTTTGCTCTATCACACTGCGATAAAGTTGTTCGGCTTCCTCCTGATTGCCTTCAGCCTCTTTCAGTTTACCTTTTAAAAGCAATGCCGCCTCTTCGTATGGATCATAGCCCAGAATTGTCTCCAGATCCTTCGAAGCTTCTTTTAGTTGCATCATTTTTAGCAAAATCTCGGCACGCAATAATAAAGCTTCCGTATAGTTTACTTTCAAAGTAATGGCTTTAGTTAGCTGTGCAATAGCCATAATATCATTTTTAAGCGAATATTGTGCCTTACCTAAAAGATAATATGCCGGTGCACTTTCCTTATCAACTTCTGTTCCTTTTTGGGCAATCGCTTCCATATCGGAATATCTCACTTCCATGAAATAAACCTGAGCCAGCATCAGATAATTTTCTATCTGATCAGGGAACAGTTCAATCATGCGTTTCAGAAGATCAATCGATTTATCTAACTCATCAGACTGAATATAGATTTGGTTCAGATAGTTCATTACTTCTGCCTCTTCTTTTAGCTTTATCGCTTCGGTAAAGCATTTGATTGCATAAGGAGTTTTGCCCATGCGAAGAGCGCGTAGTCCATCGATTCTAAGAATATCGAAATTCTTCTGATTCGTCTTTTCGCTATTATTATCATCTTTACCTCCGAAGAGAGATTTTAAGAAACTTGCCATAATTATATAGATAGTATTTAAATGGTTAATTGGATAGAGTTGCAAACATAATTAAAAAACACATTATTCCGGTCTTGAGGATAGAAATAAGCTTGCGTGAGTCTATTATTTAATCATTGCAGGCTGCATTTGCCATTTTTCATGATAACTTTTTCCTCGTTAGTCAGATAATCGAGCACTTTAATAAGAATCTCTTTATCGCAAGCCATTTGTTCTGCAATCTCACTGGGCGTATAATCTCCTTGTTGTAAAATAGAAAGAACGGCATTGCTGTATGATTTATAGTCCTGATCTGAAAGGGAAGAAGATTTTTGCCGGTTAAGGCAAACATCGCACTGTCCGCAATTGCAATCATTCTTTTCGCCGAAATAACGTAAAAGCATACGGCTTCTGCATGCATAATCGCTATCGGCATACTCAACCATTGCGCCGATACGTTTTTCGTATCGTTCTTTACGCTCTTCGTAGACAGATGCAGGAATAGAAACACGATCCATATCCAGACGTTCACGTGTATAAATAATATATGGTGTTTTTTTACGCGGGATATAATGGGCGATATGTCTTTTCGAAAGCATCATCAGAAGATTGTATATGGTACGGCGATCAAGACCTGTACGCTGCATCAATACCGCTTCACTGATGAAAGTATAATCGGTAAACAGTCCGGTGTAGGTGCGAAGAAGAATTTGCAAAAGCATTTCACCCTCTTTGCCCAATTCCTGAATCTTATATAATTCGTCACGACTAATGGTAAAAAGAATACGCGAAGCATTATCTTGTTCATCGGTATACTCCAGATAACCTGCCTGAGTCAGTATCTTCAGTGCATTATGAGCCTGTACCGGAAAATGCTTAAATGTACGGCAGAATTCTTCTAAATTAAACTCCTTTACACAGCCCAGTCCGTCGCCCATCGCCATCTGATAATAATATTGCAGATGCTCGTATACTTTTTTGATATAATCCTTTTCCGGGAAAGTATCGGGAATTCGCTTCCGAAGAGTCGTTTTGTCTGAACGCGAATAAAGCAATACGGCATAGGCTTTCTTGCCGTCACGACCGGCACGTCCTGCTTCCTGGAAATAGGCTTCAGGGGAATCGGGCATATCAATATGTATCACAATTCGTACATCGGGTTTATCAATACCCATACCAAAGGCATTCGTCGATACCATTACCCGGCATTTATCAGATTGCCAGTTTTGCTGACGTGCATCTTTAATAGCGTCATCCAGTCCGGCATGATAGAAGTCGGCTGTGATTCCTTCTTTATTAAGCAATTCGGTAATTTCCTTAGTACGCTGGCGGCTGCGGACATAGACAATAGCGCTTCCTTCCACACGTCGAAGAATATGGAGAAGTTCATCTGTTTTATTATCTGTGGTGCGTACGATATAGGCCAGGTTCTTTCGTTCAAAACTCATCTGAAAAACGTTAGGTTTCTCAAAATTGAGTTGTTTCTGAATATCATCTACTACCTCAGGTGTTGCGGTAGCTGTTAGAGCCAGTACGGGAACTCCCGGAAGATGCTTGCGAATTTCGGCTACTTTAAGATAAGCCGGGCGGAAATCGTACCCCCATTGTGAGATGCAATGGCTTTCGTCCACGGTAATCATACTGATTTTCATGGAACGAAGTTTATTCAGAAATACTTCAGTATGGATACGTTCCGGCGATATGTACAGAAATTTATAATCACCGAATATGCAGTTTTCCAAAGCCACAAGAATCTCCTGGCGATTCATGCCCGAGTATATTGCGGTGGCCTTAATGCCTCTCTGGCGCAAATTCTGCACCTGGTCTTTCATTAAAGCAATAAGAGGGGTAATGACAATGCATAACCCCTCTTGTGCGAGTGCGGGAACCTGAAAAGTGATAGACTTACCTCCACCGGTAGGCATTAGTCCGAGCGTATCGCGACCGGAACCTATACTTTCAATAATTGACTCTTGTATTCCGCGGAAAGAGTCGTATCCCCAATATTCTTTTAAAATCGATAAATAACTCATTCAGTAGGCTTAATGTCTTCAATATGCAGCTGTACTTCGCCGCGCTTGTGTGCATTCTCCTCAATGGTATAACAAATATCAAACGAACGTTTGGTTTTGATGTAGCGCACATGCGAGCTTTGTCCGAAAGCAATGCCGTTCATTACATTATTCGATTTATTATCAACTAACTCTAACTTGATATGCTCCTGATCTCTGCCCACAACTTTGCTTGTCCCGTAATCGTAGACATGATGCGTACAGAAAATAGGCTTCAGATTATCAGGCCCGAATGGATTGAATTTCTTCAGATCATTAAAGAATTTGTTGGTGATTTCTTTAAAATCTATCGAAGCATCAATATCAATAACTGATGTTGTTTGCTCAGGCAAAATATGTTCAGAAACAAAAGCCTCGAAACGTTCAGTGAATTCGGGCACTTTCTCTACTTTCATCGATAATCCGGCAGCATAAGTATGTCCGCCAAAGTTTTCGAGTAAGTCGCGACAGTGTTCAATTGCCTTATATACATCGAAGCCTGAAACAGAGCGTGCCGAACCGGTAGCCATATCATCTGTGCGTGTCAGAACAACGGCAGGGCGATAATATACTTCGGTTAGACGTGAAGCAACAATACCAATAACTCCTTTGTGCCATTCTTCGTTATAAAGCACAATAGAACGCTTATCAGCCAAACCCTCTAACTGATTCACAATCTGATTAGCTTCCTCAGTCATATTCTTGTCCAGATCCTTGCGGGTTTCATTGTATTGATTTATCTGTTCTGCCTTCTCGAGTGCAATAGAGAAATCTTTTTCAGTCAATAAATCCACAGCTTCTTTACCATTCTGGATACGGCCGGAAGCATTAATACGAGGTCCTATTTTAAAAACGATATCGCTTATTGATATCTCTTTTTCGGCCAGTCCGCAAATATCAATAATCGCTTTTAGCCCTACACTTGGATTGCTGTTGATCTGCTTTAATCCGTGATAAGCCAGAATACGGTTTTCGCCCATAATCGGAACGATATCAGAAGCAATACTGACAACAACAAGATCGAGTAGGGGAATAAGGTGATGGAATTCGATTCCGTTACTGATAGCAAAAGCCTGCATAAACTTAAAGCCCACACCACAACCCGAAAGATGAGTGTAAGGGTAGGTATTATCCACACGTTTGGCATTCAGGATGGCAACTGCATCAGGCAAAACATCGTCGGGTACATGATGATCACAGATGATGAAATCAATACCTTTAGATTTCGCATAGGCAATTTCATCTACAGCTTTTATACCACAATCGAGTACAATAATTAATTTTACACCACTTTCCTCAGCATAATCAATGCCTTTGGTTGATACACCATAACCTTCTTCATAGCGATCGGGGATATAGTAATCGATATTGGAGTAAAATTGTTGGATAAACTTGTAAACCAAAGCCACCGCAGTAGTTCCGTCTACATCATAATCTCCATAAATTAAAATGCGTTCTTTTTTTCCCATCGCCCTGTTAAGGCGCTCCACTGCAATATCCATATCTTTCATCAGGAATGGATTGTGCAGGTCGGGAAGCTGTGGTCTGAAGAATTTCTTTGCTTCAGCCTGCTTCGTTATACCGCGGCGCACCAGCAATAGTGCAAGTACGGGACTGATTCCCAAATCCTGGGAAAGCTGCCGGCTTGTATCTGCTTGTTCGGGTGTAATGGGTAAATAATTCCATTTGTGATTCATTTTATATATTGTTTTTTCTTTTTTTCTTTCTCAGGTTGCCGAAAAGACAGACTTTCCAACAAGCTGTAAAAGTACGAAAAAATGCTTAGCAAGCTATGAATAACAGTGATTTTATTTTTATAGATTCCTGCATTCAATAGCAAACTGATAGTTAAAAAGAAATAAACAACTACTCCCGGTGAATAAGACCGGAAGAACATAAATGATGAAAAAGATAGTATACGAAAATAAGAGAAATGATTTCTATGCCTTTTTTACCCTTCTCACATCACGCTGTTCGTAAGTGCAAATTGCGTTGATCCATTCATCGGGCAAAGGTTTCGATTCATGTTTTTCCAGATCATAAGTTACCATAATCGATTTGCAGGTGCATTTTATCTCTCCCGTAATGACATCAATTACACGTTGACTCAGATGAAAACTTTTGGTTCCTATTTCTGTTACCGCTGTTTGTACAGCTATCTGATCGGTACCGAAAATTTGCGATACGAATTCAGCTTCGATGTGAACCACTATAATAGCATCTTTATCCCATTTTACATTAGGGCAAACTGAAGCAAAATACTCTGTTTTTCCAAGGTCATAGAAGGAAAAATAGATGGTATTGTTGACATGGCCAAACTTATCGACATCATTAAATCTGAGCTGGATGGGCAATGTATGGTGAAATTTTATATCTTTCATTTGTTTCCTAAAGCTTTGAATTAATAGCATAAATGCACTATGAATAACACTTTATAAATGTCAGATGTTTAACCCGATAGTGCATAAATTGTTCTTTTTACCGTTTCTTAAAATGTCACAAAGATAGTTTATCTCTTTAAAAACAAGAAGAATGTTACTCTATTTCTTGATTGCAGATAAGTTGTATGTGGAAATCATCTGTGTTTTATTAATCATTTATTGCCTCAGGGGTAGTTATGACGTAAATATCCCTCAAGAAAGTCATGAAAAACTAAAAGTCTTTTGTCACTTCTGATTAAAATTATCGTATTTTTGCATTTCTAAGCCATCAATAATATGAATCAGGAAATAATAGAAGATGTAAAGAATGCCTGCAAGGTGATGCAGGAAGGTGGAGTGATACTTTATCCAACAGATACGGTATGGGGTATCGGGTGTGATGCAACGAACCCTGAAGCTGTAAAGAAGGTGTATGACATTAAGCGTCGTGAAGATACAAAAGCGATGCTTGTATTGGTAGATTCTGCAGTAAAGGTAGATTTCTATGTTCAGGATGTACCTGAAATTGCGTGGGATTTAATTGAACTTTCCGAGAAACCTCTGACTATTATTTATGATGGCGCCAGAAACCTGGCTCCGAATCTCATCTCCGAAGATGGCAGTGTTGGCATCAGAGTTACCAGTGAACGTTTTTCGCACCGTTTATGTCAGCAATTCAGAAAAGCTGTCGTTTCTACGTCGGCGAATATCAGTGGCGAACCGGGAGCGGCCAATTTCGATGAAATCAGTGATGAAATTAAATCGAAGGTTGATTATATCGTTCGTTTCAGACAAGATGATATGAGCAGACCGAAGCCATCGAGTATTATAAAATTAGAAAAAGGGGGCGTCGTGAAGATTATTCGCGAATAATCTGCCTGTCCACAACAACATATGATAAAAGAGAAAACTACACTGATGCAGCGCATTATAAGATGGCGCGAGAATAATATCAAAGAAAAGCAGTTTATTCTGATTTTAAGTCTGCTGGTTGGTGTTTTCACGGCTTTCGCAGCTCTTATACTGAAATTTTTTATCCATTCTATTAAGGATTTTCTGACGCACAACTTTAATATCGAAGGAGCCAACTACCTCTATCTGGTTTATCCGGGAATCGGTATCTTTTTATGCAGTATCTTCGTACGTTATATTGTAAAAGACGATATTAGCCATGGGGTAACGAAGATTCTTTATGCCATTTCGCGTCGACAAGGACGCATCAAACGTCATAATATCTGGTCATCAACTATCGGGAGTGCCATCACTATCGGTTTTGGTGGTTCAGTAGGAGCAGAGGCACCGATCGTATTGACAGGTTCTGCTATCGGTTCCAATCTGGGAAGTCTGTTTAAGATGGAGCACAAAACACTGATGCTTCTTGTAGGGTGCGGGGCTGCCGGTGCTATCGGCGGTATCTTTAAAGCGCCAATTGCCGGACTGGTATTTACGCTCGAAGTATTGATGCTCGATCTGACTATGTCCTCTTTGCTTCCGTTATTAATTTCTGCTGTAACTGCTGCAACTGTTTCCTATGTCATTACCGGTACTGATGCGATGTTTAAATTCCATCTGGATCAGGCTTTTGAGATGGAGCGTGTACCTTATGTTATTCTGCTTGGAATAATTTGCGGACTTGTATCACTTTACGTTACCCGTACAGTGATGTCTGTAGAAGGCGTATTTGGTAAACTCAACAATCCCTATAAAAAGCTGGCTCTTGGTGGTATCATGCTGAGTGTGCTGATTTTTATATTTCCTCCACTTTATGGTGAAGGTTATGAAACTATTGAACTTCTCTTGAATGGCACCGACAAAGCAGAGTGGGATACCGTAATGAATAACTCACTTTTCTACGATTATGGTAATCTGCTGTTGCTTTATCTTGTCTTAATCGTATTGCTTAAAGTTTTTGCTACCAGTGCAACAAATGGTGGTGGCGGCTGTGGAGGATTATTTGCACCTTCTCTTTACCTGGGTTGCATCTCGGGCTTTATATTCTCTAATTTCAATAATCAGTTTCAGATGCTGACTCATTTGCCCGAAAAGAACTTTGCCCTGATGGGGATGGCGGGAGTGATGAGTGGTGTGATGCATGCACCACTAACAGGTGTGTTTCTGATTGCCGAACTTACCGGAGGATATGATTTATTCCTTCCATTGATGATTGTATCGGTTAGTGCCTATCTGACCATCATTGTTTTCGAACCTCATAGTATTTATTCCATGCGTCTGGCTAAAAAAGGCGAATTGCTGACACATCATAAAGATAAAGCTGTATTAACACTGATGAAAATGGAGAATGTGATTGAACGTGACTTTGTAACCGTTCATCCCGATATGGATCTGGGGGAACTGGTAAAAGCCATTGCCAAATCGCATCGTAATATTTTCCCTGTCACCGATAGTGATGGCGTATTAATCGGAGTGGTATTGCTCGATGATATACGTAATATTATGTTCAGACAAGAACTCTATCACCGCTTTACTGTTAATAAATTAATGACTTCCGCACCTGCTAAATTGTACGATATGGATAGTATGGATCAGGTAATGCGGGTGTTCGATGATACTCAGGCCTGGAATTTACCGGTGGTCGATAAAGATGGTGTATATCTTGGCTTTGTATCGAAATCGAAGATATTTAATTCATACCGTCAGGTATTGGTACATTTCTCAGAAGATTAAAGAAAGATGAAAAAAGAAGATTTGCGTATTGTATATATGGGTACACCCGACTTTGCGGTGGCAGCCCTGCGTGCTTTAGTTGAAGGTGGTTATAATGTGGTAGGAGTAATTACTATGCCCGATAAGCCTGCCGGTCGTGGTCACAAATTGCAATATTCGCCGGTAAAGCAATATGCCGTTGAACAAAACCTACCTTTATTGCAACCTGCAAAATTAAAAGATGAAGAATTTATTGAGGCATTGCGTGAGTGGAAAGCCGATCTTCAGATAGTGGTTGCTTTCCGTATGCTACCCGAGGTGGTCTGGAATATGCCGCGTTTCGGCACTTTCAATCTTCATGCGTCTTTACTACCGCAGTATCGTGGTGCTGCTCCCATCAATTGGGCAGTGATCAATGGGGAGACAGAAACCGGAATTACTACATTCTTCCTGCAACATGAAATCGATACTGGTAATGTTATTCAGCAAGTTAGTGTACCAATTACCGAAACAGATAATGTGGGTGATGTTCATGACAAATTGATGAATCTTGGTGCAGAGCTGGTCGTTGAAACGGTTGATGCCATTATTGCAGGAACTGTAAAAGCTATACCACAGGAAGAAATGGCAGCAGGAATTGAACTGAAAGCTGCACCAAAGATTTTCAAAGAGACTTGCCGCATTGACTGGAATCAGCCAAACAAGCGTGTTTACGACTTTATCAGAGGTCTTTCTCCTTATCCGGCTGCCTGGTGTGAACTGAAAAATGCAGCAGGTGAAAATGTGGTTGTTAAAGTTTTTGAAAGCGAAAAGATAAATGAAGCGCACAATTTAACGCCCGGGTCAATAAAAACCGATGGAAAGAAAAATCTATTTGTAGCCACTCAGGATGGTTTAATAGCCATTCGTTCACTGCAATTACCCGGGAAAAAGAGATTGGCTATAGAAGATCTGCTTCGCGGATATCAGTTTGCAAACGAATAGCAAGTTATATTATTGTATTGATATTTCGTTTTGGCTTAGGATATTTAAAGATTTAAGCATCTTTAAATGTTAAAGTCCTCAAGAAAAGACAATTAGTATTTGGACTTTTCGCACTGTTTTGTTTTCTTTGCACAATATTAACGCTAAAAACCTCAAAGCCTATAGAACACATTACGCTGAATCAATCATTATTACGTAATGAAACACTGGATAAATAAATCCGACGAAATGTTGGTGGCTCTCTATGCAAAGGGAGAGAATAAAGCATTTGACGTACTACTTATTCGTTATAAAGATAAATTATATTCGTATATATTTTATATTGTACGCAATGCAGAAATGGCTGAGGACATTTTCCAAGAAACATTTATGAAGGCAATCGTAACGATCCGTCAGGGACGTTATAGCGAGAATGGCAAATTTTCTGCCTGGTTGCGCCGTATTGCTCATAATCTGATTATCGATTCTTTCCGTCAGGAAAAGAATGAGAACCTCGTTTCTTGTGATGAACCCGAAATTAACGTTTTAAATAATGCAAATCTCTCGGAGGGAAATATCGAGAATTTGCTGGTAAATCATCAGATTCTTACTGATGTTCGCCGATTGGTCGATTTTTTACCTGATGAACAGCGCGAAGTTGTACAAATGCGATTCTATCAGGATTTAAGTTTTAAAGAAATCGCCGAAATGACGGGTGTAAGCATCAATACCTCTTTAGGACGTATGAGATATGCCATCCTGAACCTGCGCAGAATCGCGGAGAAGAATGGTATTGTGCTTACGGTAGATTAAAATAAAATCTTTTGTAATATACTAAACAGTTAGTATCCTTCGTTTGTAATAACAAAGGATACTAACTGTTTTTATTATATATACATATGCCTATGAATAAAAAATCTACTTCTATTACCATTTCTATCAAAAAAACACATCAGGCGGATAAAGCTCCCAAAGTCAGTGAGAAAACACTCGCTTTGTTGCGCTCTTTCGCTTATAGTTATTACGCTGAACCTAAATTGCCACAGGGTATTCAGGGAATATTATTAGGATAAGTTTGCTTGTTCCGAAGATAACGGATACCTTTGTTGTCAATTTAATTAATGAATTGACTGATGAAACCTCTAATTTCACCTTCACTTCTTTCGGCCGATTTTGCTCATTTGGCCAAGGATATTGAGATGATTAACCAGAGTGATGCCGATTGGTTGCACATCGACATTATGGATGGTGTCTTTGTTCCAAACATCTCTTTTGGTTTCCCCGTATTGAAGTATGTTGCTGAACTTTCGCAGAAGCCACTCGATGTGCATCTGATGATTGTTGAACCACAAAAATTTATTCCCGAAGTTAAAGCTCTCGGGGCGCATATCATGAATGTTCATCTTGAAGCCTGTACACATCTGCATCGGGTAATCCAACAGATTCGTGAGGCTGGAATGAAACCTGCAGTAACCATTAACCCATCTACACCAGTAGTACTTTTACAGGATATTATATGTGATGTAGATATGGTATTGCTTATGAGTGTGAATCCGGGCTTTGGCGGACAGAAATTTATTCGCCATACACTTGAAAAAGTGCGTCAGTTGCGCGAACTTATCAGTTATAGCGGCTCTCATGCACTGATCGAGGTCGACGGAGGAGTAAACCTTGAGACCGGAAAAGAAATTATTGATGCAGGTGCTGATGTGCTGGTTGCGGGAAATGCTGTGTTTGCAGCTCCCGATCCTATGGAAATGATACGCCAGCTAAAAGCATTGTAAATGAAATTATCATTCGTACATAAATATCCCTTTTTGCGTTTACTGCTGCCTTTCATGGCAGGGATATGGTGTGGCGATCACTTTTATAGCTCCGGAGAGAATGGATCTCCGGAGCTGTTTTTTTATCTTTTAGCTGCTTCTGCACTCCTTACCGTTTTGTTTTACGTCTTTGCACCTTCCTATAAATGGCGCTGGTTATTTGGTCTATCTTCATTATTCGCATTTTTCTTCTCCGGGTTAGTTATTACTGATGTTCAGTTGCAGAAAACCAATATTTCTTTTGCTGATACTGAACTGACTTACAGGGTATGTCTTCTTGAAAAACCAGAACCTCGCGATAAAAGTATCCGGTGTAAAGCTATGATATTACAGGCAAATGATTCTTTGGCGAATCTTACGGCTGATGCAAATGTATTTCTTTATTTCACGCCTACGTCTAAAACGGTATATTTGCGAAGAGGCGATGAATTACTGATCAATACACGGTTTCAAACGCCGTTATCTAACGGCAATCCCGATGAATTCGATTATCCGTTGTATTTGCGTCGCAATGAAATAGCTGCTACAGCCTATGTGCCTAATGATAAATTCGTGAACTATCGTTCTGATAATACTTTCTCCTTACGCCAACTGGCTGATGACTCGCGAAATCGCATACTTTCTCTTTATCGCCGTCTGGGTTTTCAGGACGATCATCTGGCAGTTCTTTCGGCACTGACATTGGGTGATAAGAGTTCACTAAGTGATGATATACGGGAGACTTATTCTGTGGTCGGGGCCAGTCATTTACTTGCCATTTCCGGAATGCATATTGCGGTGATATATAGTCTGCTGGCGATTTGTCTGTACTGGTTGCCTGTACGCTGGAAGTTTACTCATATCATCCGTACTGTCATCATTATACTCTGTTTGTGGCTTTATGCCTTCTTTACTGGCTTTTCGCCATCGGCAGTAAGGGCAGTTAGCATGTTTACCTTTTTGCTTTTAGCCCGGATTATCAATCATGAATATTTGCCTTTGAATACACTTTTTGCAACGGCATTCTTTATTTTGTTGTTCCGCCCCATGTGGCTATTCGATATCGGATTTCAACTTTCTTTTGTGGCTGTAGTTTCTATGCTGACCGTACAACCCCTGCTTTTCAATAGTTTAAATATGAAACACTGGGTTGCGCGTAAATTTTGGGGATTAATCACCATAACTCTTGCTGCCCAGCTTGGTGTTGCCCCGCTTGTGTGTTTCTATTTTTCCCGTTTCTCAACCCATTTTATCTTGTCCGGCCTAATTCTGATCGCTTTTACTACCATAATAATATACACTACAGCTTTGATGTTGTTATTAACCCCGATTCCCTTTCTGCAAGTATTTGTCGCCGGTATTATAAACCATATCTTGCAATGGCAACATCAGTGCGCGCGGTGGATTGAAAATTTGCCTTATGCTTCTTTTGATAATCTTTGGTTCAGTAAATTTGAAATTGTACTGTTTTATCTTTTTCTTTTCTTTCTGTTTTTCTTCTTTAAATCCCGTAAAAGTGCACCTTTTATGTTCAGCGCATTTTGTCTAATGGCTGCCATTGGTTTTCGGGCGCATGCGCTATATGCTTCTCCGCTAACTAACAGTATCATTATATACAATCAGCGCAATGCTCCGGCTGTGCATTGTATTGATGCCAGCGGACAGTCGTGGATCGTAAACGCTGACAGCACCGACCATTATTTGCAACTCAAAAAAACGATGGGGCGTTACTGGAACAGATTAAGGTTAGACGAACCGGTATCGTTGATGAACGATTTTAGTAATGAAAAACTGACACTCTGCAACTCCATCATCAGTTATGCTGGCAGAAATATATGTATAATTGCCGACGACCGATGGAAAAATCAGCAATCATCAACTCCTTTATTTGTTGATGATATCTATCTCTGCAAGGGTTATACCGGAACAATTGCCGGACTGAACCGTTTATTTAATACGAATCGGATTATTTTTGATGCTTCGGTATCTTCTTATCGCCATTCAAAATATATGGCTGAATGTGATACTTTAGGTCTGCCATATATTTCACTTTCTACTCAAGGTTCTCTCAATCTTTTGCCTTGAGTATGGATAAAATGTCGTAATTTTGTCACATCAATTATATATACAGTTCATATTATGTTGACTAAAGTCATTGCTCAATCCAATATAGACCATTTTACCAAATGGTTCGACCGCGCAGATAAAATCGTAATCGTTAGTCATGTATCACCCGATGGTGATGCTATGGGATCCTCTTTAGGATTATATCATTTCCTCGATTCGCAGGATAAAACTGTGAATGTAATCATGCCAAATGCTTTTCCAGACTTCCTGAAATGGATGCCCGGTAGTAAAGAAGTATTAATTTATGAACGCTACAAAGAATTTGCCGATAAGCTTATAAGCGAAGCCGATATCATTTGCTGTCTGGATTTTAATGACTTAAAACGTATTGATTCGATGGCCGATGCGGTACAAAATTCGCCTGCGCGCAAAGTTTTGATCGATCATCACCTGAATCCCGGCGATTTCTGTAAGATTGTAATTTCTCATCCTAACATCTCATCAACATCCGAACTTATTTTCCGCCTGATTTGTCGTATGGGATATTTCAGCGATATCTCTTACGAATGCGCACAATGCATCTATACGGGCATGATGACTGACACTGGTGGTTTCACCTTCAATTCTAACAGTCAGGAGATTTATTTCATCATTAGCGAATTGCTCTCTAAAGGAATTGATAAGGATGATATTTATCGCAGAGTATTTAATACCTATTCAGAAAGTCGCTTACGACTGATGGGGCATGTGCTGACCACTATGAAAGTATATAACGATTACAATGCCGCATTACTGACCCTCACCAACAACGAACAATCGCAATTCGATTATATTAAAGGCGATAGTGAAGGGTTTGTAAATATTCCACTATCTATAAAAAATGTTTGCTTTTCTGCATTCCTTCGCGAAGACACCGAAAAACAGATGATTAAAATTTCTTTGCGTTCGGTGGGTACTTTTCCATGCAATCAGCTGGCTGCCGAATTCTTTAACGGCGGTGGACATCTTAATGCTTCGGGTGGCGAATTTTTTGGCACTATGGAAGAGGCAGTTGCGGTCTTCGAAAAAGCCATTGAGAAGTATAAACCACAACTTTTAGCAAAATAATAAGCGAATAAGCGTATAAAGTATTCGAAATACTTACGAAAACGTTAAAATACAAGAACTTTGCATCGATATTTATCTGTTTTCGTCAAATTCGGATAACTTTGTAACAATTATAGTTAATAGAATTATACACATGAGAAAATTAGCGTTTTTGTTCCTGGCAACCATCCTGGTTGGAGGTCTGTTTACCGCTTGCGACAATTCGAAAACATACGCAGAGCTACTTGATGACGAAAGAAAAGCCGTAAGTTCATATATCAGAGACAATGGTATTAATGTAATTTCTCTTTCTGAATTTGAGAGAGATACGATTACTGATGTAAGCAAGAATGAGTACGTTGGTTTTTCTAACGGTGTGTATCTGCAGATTGTAAAACGATATGGTGAAGAGTATGCTTCATTTGATGATGCTCCTCCATTCGAAAACAATAATCTTATCCTTGCCCGTTTCGTGGAAGTTTATATTTTCGACAATGATACTACTCTTGCTTCGAACGTATGCAATAAATATGAATATCTGAACCTTTATCCAGATGGATTCCGTTTTACTGACAACGGTTATTCTATCTACGGACAATTTGTAGCAGAGCCGGGTCTGGCTTATTATTTTGATTATGGTATGGCTGCATTGTACGAATCATCAACAGTTCCTGCCGGATGGCTTCAGGCATTGGAGTATATTCGTGATGGTGCTCATATTCGTCTTATCGTTCCTTCGAAAAGCGGACATAACACGGCCCAGTTGCAAGTCTACCCCTATTTTTATGATATACGAAAATTCTCAATATATTAATATTCAGGCAGGCCTTAAAGCCTGCCTTTTTTATTTATCTTAATATTTAATCTTATGACTTTAATTAAATCAATCTCGGGTATCCGTGGTACGATTGGTGGTGCAGTAGGCGAGGGGTTGAATCCTCTTGATATTGTAAAGTTTACATCTGCTTATGCTTCACTAATTCGTAAAACATGCAAGAATGGCAGTAACAAGATAGTTGTTGGCCGCGATGCACGTATCTCGGGCGAGATGGTGAAAAACATTGTAGTTGGTACCCTTATGGGTATGGGTTGGGATGTTGTTGATATTGACTTAGCTTCTACCCCTACCACAGAAGTTGCTGTTACTATGGAAGGAGCAGCAGGTGGTATTATTTTGACTGCTTCTCATAATCCGAAACAATGGAATGCTTTGAAGCTTCTTAATGAGCATGGTGAATTCCTGAATGCCGAAGAAGGCAATGAAGTACTTAGCATTGCTGAGGCTGAAGATTTCGATTATGCAGGTGTGGATCATTTGGGTAGTTACCGTAAAGATCTGACTTATAATCAGAAGCATATTGATGCTGTACTGGCACTTGATCTTGTAGATGTTGAGGCCATTAAAAAAGCTAACTTCCGTGTAGCTCTTGATTGCGTAAACTCTGTTGGTGGTATTGTTTTACCACAGCTATTGGAGCAATTGGGTGTGAAACATATCGAAACGCTTTATTGTGATCCTACAGGTCATTTTGCACATAATCCTGAGCCACTCGAAAAGAATCTCGGCGATATCATGGGCTTGATGAAAAACGGTGGTGCCGATGTGGCCTTCGTTGTAGACCCTGACGTAGACCGTCTGGCTATGATCTGTGAAGACGGAACTATGTATGGCGAAGAATATACGCTTGTAACAATTGCCGACTATGTATTGAAACATACACCGGGTAATACCGTTTCGAATCTGAGCTCTACACGTGCACTTCGCGATGTAACAGAAAAATATGGTCAGAAATATTATGCTTCGGCAGTAGGAGAAGTAAATGTAACTACTAAAATGAAAGAAGTGGGTGCAGTGATCGGTGGTGAAGGCAATGGTGGGGTGATCTATCCTGCAAGTCACTACGGCCGTGATGCTCTGGTAGGTATCGCTTTATTCTTAAGCCATCTGGCTCACGAAGGCAAGACAGTAAGCGAACTTCGTGCTACTTATCCTCCATACTTCATCGCTAAAAATCGTGTAGATCTTACTCCTGAAATCGATGTAGATGCTATTCTTGCAAAAGTAAAAGAAATCTATAAAGACGAGCAGGTAAACGATATTGATGGTGTGAAGATTGATTTCGCAGATAAATGGGTTCACTTACGTAAGAGTAACACAGAGCCGATTATCCGTGTTTACAGCGAAGCTTCTACTATGGAAGCTGCCGAAGAAATCGGTCAGAAGATCATGGATGTGATCAACGAACTGGCGAAATAATACAAAAGCTTTGCCGAAATATTACCAAGCCTTTGACAACTTCTTGCCAAAGGCTTGGCAGTTTCTTGCCAATGGTTTGTCAAAAAATTGCCAAAGGCTTGGCAATAAATCGTTTTAATATACTCAATATTTAGTTGAGAGATACAAAAAAAGGGAAGGAATCTTATCGGTTCCTTCCCTTTTCTATAATAGGGTGTGAATTGATTCTTTAGAATTTATATCCAACTGTAATATCAGCACAAACATTGTGCGTTTTCAGGTTGCTCCAGTCGTAGATGCTTGTTTTCACATCTTTAATAAGATTCACAAAACCACCATCGAAGTTAAATCCGAAACAGAAATTTCTCCAGTCAACATTTGCACCTACACCAAGGCCAAAGTCAAAACGTGCCATTTTGAAACCTACTGTATTCTGTACGTTTTTGTTGTAAAGATTCTGGCTTACACCATCTACTTTACGTTTTCCGCTAAGCGCACAGGCAAGATATGGACCGGCATGTACGGTAATGCTTGTTTCAGAAGCGATGTCGAATTTATAACCTACATGAATTGGAAGTTCAAGATAAGAAAATGCATATTTAGCTTTTTTGCTTGATGCCATTTTAAGGTGAGTAGTACCTTTCATTTTGAAGTCCAGACCAGTAAGCAGATAAATATTATCGCTAAAACCATAGTCCATTGTGGCGCCAACAACCATACCTACTTTAGCATCTCCATTCATAT
>CAMTOS010000047.1 GCA_947074195.1 uncultured Bacteroides sp. | reverse complement strand
AGACTGGTGCGCTATCGCCACTAAACATATATTATTACGCTATAGAAGTATCTATGACGGGTGTGCAGATTTGTCGATGATTTCGCTTGTCGCGGCGATAAATGAGCAATACACAGAAGAAGGTAAACAACTCAGATACCGGCACTGCCAGCCATACACCACTGTCGCCAAACATCATCGGCATCGCGATGAAACAGATAATCATAAATATGAAACCACGCAATACGGTAATGATGGTTGCATTGCGAATGCGCTCAATACTCTGAAAGTATCCGATAGAGATGATATTTACTGCAAAAGGAATAAAGCCCAGTGCGAATAGCGGGAATCCTTTGGTGGCAATGGCGTGAGCCGGAGCCGACGAAGTAATAAACATAGATACAATATACGAATCGAACAATATGGTAAGCAATATCAGACTGGAACCGAACATCAATGCAGTTTTCAGTGCAATACGAAATGTCTGATTGACACGCTGTGGCAATTGTGCCCCATAATTATAACTGATAATGGGTTGCGCCGACTGGGCAATCGAATTATACATCATAAAAATAATAGGGAAGAAATAGCAGGCAATACTAAATGCCGCAACACCATCTTCGCCCATATAGTGCATAAAGACATAGTTACCACAAAGCATCATCGAGGCAATGGCCAGCTCGCAAAGGAAAGAGGAGAAACCAAGGTTACACATATATCCCACATTGCGCATAGTTAAGCGCAAGCTGTTCTTGCTCAGTTTAATGCGGATAAAGTGCAATGTATTCTTCTTTTTAAACAAGAAGACAAGCATCAATAACACACCAACAAGTGTACCTACTCCGGTTGCAAGGGCGGCGCCAAACATACCCCATTTAAATACGAATATCCAGAGATAATCGAGTATGATATTTATAATGGCAGCTATGATAGAACAAATCATGGCATAACGTGGCGCACCACTCAGGCGAACAAAGAAGCCGGCCGAAACAATCAGGGCGTTAGTGGTAAGAAATGGTACGAACCCATAGATATAATATTTCCCAAGTTCCATGAGGCGCTCTGAACAACCAAACAGAACCAGAACTTCTTCTGTAAACAGGAGCACTAAAACGGTGCATAACAACAAAAACAGGGAAGAAACAAGCAATGCCTGTGTCATGTTAATTCGTGCAGCTTTTGCCTTACCAGCCGAAAGATGGATAGAAGCTACAATCGAAGCACCCATACCAAACATCAGACCAATACCTGTAGAAAACAAAAATAAAGGTGCAGCAATATTAATCGCAGCCAGCGCATCACTGCCCAGACCATGACCTACAAAAATGCCATCGGTAATAATAAAAACGGCATTAAACAACATTCCCAGAAGTGTCGGGTATAACATTCTGCGAAATAATGACGGAATATTCTCACGTCCAAAATCAATACTGTCTTTTAACTCTTTCATAAAAAATTGTGTCTTAGAAACCGGGTGCAAAATTAGAGATATGAAATGACGCAAAAATTACCATTTGGTAATTAATATGTTTCACAGCATAAAAACTGATTTTTATATGATTATCTTTGTTAATATTATCAGAAGAAAAGTACAAATCAGATTTATGCAATCATTTATAGAGAAGGTATCGAAGGATTATGCCCTGACACTGCAGCAAAGTGAAATGTTGCTTTCGTATATGGAACCGGTGGAATTTCAGAAAGGAGATTTTATCGTCCGTGAAGGCGAACGTAACACAAACTTTTATATTATAGAAAGTGGAGTGTGGCGTAGTTTCAGAATGAACGATGGCGAAGAAATGACTCTCTGGTTTGCAGCTGAAGGCGAATGTGTATTTGCAATCTGGGGATATACTAATGATAGTGTATCGGGAGCAAGTATAGAAATTGAAGCTGATTGCAAAGCTTATATGATATCGAAAGCCCGAATTGAAGAACTTTGTTCGACCTCCCTTGAAATGGCCAATCTGATAAGACGCATATTCGAACAACATGCATTGTTGATGGAAAATTTCCTGATTTTCTTTGCTGACCATGTGGGTGCCGAACAACGGTACAAAGCAATTATGAAGAAAAGTCCGGAATTGCTTCAACAGGTTTCTTTAAAGAAACTGGCTTCTTATCTGTATGTCACTCCACAATCGCTTAGCCGCATTCGTGCCGGACTTAAAAAGCGAAAAGCATAATTACACATATTCTGCAGCATTTGTCATTTTCACAAAACTTTTTAATAACTTTTAGGGTTATTATAATTAAGAAAAAGTAAACAGACAAATGGCAACATTCAAAGAAAAATACTGGAAATATTCCCTCATCATCATAGTTATTGTACTGGGTATTTTATTACTCAGAGAAGTTAGACCCTACATGGGTGGACTTCTTGGTGCAATAACTTTATATATATTGGTACGCAAACGAATGATGAAGCTCACTACCGTACATAAAATGAAACGGGGGAAAGCTGCGGCATTGATGACTTTTGCGGTTATCTTTTTTTGTTTAATTCCATTGGCTGGTCTTGTCTGGCTCATTGTATCACAAGTCGGGAAGATTAACCTCGATCCGCAGGCCATTATGGAATCGATGGATAAAATAGAAGCATTCATAAAAGAGAAGACCGGTTTCGATATTTTCGGAAGCGACAGCATCTCTTATATTGTATCGGCTTTTTCAAAAGTGGCACAGCTGATTATGGGTGAACTCAGTACTTTTATGATTGATATGCTGGTCATCATCTTTGTGCTCTATTTCATGCTGATCGGAGGCAACAAAATGGAAACGTATATTAAAGATATACTCCCGTTTAACGATGCCAACACCAATCATGTGGTGAATGAGATAGACCTGATTGTTCGCTCCAACGCCATAGGTATTCCGGTAATCGCAATTATCCAGGGAGCCATTGCAACGGTTGGCTATTTAATCTTTGGTGTCCCTAATGTTTTGCTTATCGGATTATTAACATGTTTTGCCACAGTGATCCCTGTCGTAGGTACAGCACTTGTATGGGTGCCGGTTGCCGTAATTATGGCCATTAAAGGACACTGGTTTGGAGCTATCGGAATTATAGCATATGGTGTTTTAGTCGTTGCTCAGAGTGATAACCTGACCCGCTTTATCCTGCAAAAGAAGATGGCAGATATACATCCTCTTATCACCATTTTCGGGGTATTGATCGGGATATCTATGTTTGGGTTTATGGGAGTCATATTCGGACCACTTATTCTGTCGCTCTTTATTCTCTTTGTAAATATGTTCAAACAGGAATATTTAGATGCTCCGCCAAATAATTCAGAATCTGATGACACGATTCAGGAAGAATGAATTATTTTTGTGGCTCGCAAAACATCTAAAATTCATTTATGGAAATTATTCTTGTATCAATTGCCGGCGCTTTATTTATCATACAGCTTCTCTATTTATTTATCGTTTATGGTGCTATAAACCGTCGTAAAAATAACGTTGTTAAGGACAAAATAAAGTTTAGCGACGAACTGCCTCCATTATCGGTTATTGTTTGCGCACATGATCAGGCAGAATATCTTCAACAAAATCTGCCGGCACTTTTGAAACAGGATTATCCGGAATTTGAGGTGATTGTTATCAACGATAATTCTACCGATGATACGAAAGAAGTATTGACATTGCTTTCGCAGGAATATCCGCATTTGTATCATAGCTTTACTTCGCAAAGCGCACGTTACATCAGTCATAAAAAACTCTCGCTGACACTTGGAATCAAAGCCGCTAAAAACGAATGGCTGGTATTTACAGAACCCGATTGCAAGCCGACAAGCGATCAGTGGCTGAGACTGATGGCTCGCAATTTCACTCCGGAAAAAGAGATTGTACTGGGATACAGCAGTTTTGAATCGAACCCGAAGAAAAGACAACGTTTCATTGCATTTGATACACTGATTACTTCTATGCAGTATTTAGGTATGGCACTGATTGGCAGTCCTTTTATGGGAGTTGGAAAAAACATGGCCTACCGCAAGAGTCTGTTTATAAAGAATAAAGGTTTTGCCTCAAATCTACATCTGCTTCGCGGAGAAGATTCTATCTTCATCAATCGCTATGCCACTTCTAAAAATACTGCAGTAGAAACAGATGCAGATGCAATGATGACTGTAAATACCTGGAACAACCGTAAGACATGGAAAGAAGAAAAGATGAATTATCTGGTTTCTGCGAAGTATTTTAAAGGAATGCAACGCTTCTCCTTAGGTTTTGAAACTTTTACGAAGTATCTGTTTTATGGCTTTTGCATTGCCGGATTAGTTACAAGCATTATCTTCCGTAACATTCCGTTTATCCCCATATATCCTTGTCTCATCTTATTGAGATATCTCTTTATTGGATTTGTATGGAATAAAACGGCGGCAAATCTGGGCGAATCGCAAAGATATTATCTGACCATTCCTCTCTTCGATTTGTATCAACCTATCAGAACATGGGCACTGAAGATTCGTTTATCTTTTACAAGAAAGAAAGACTTTATCCGTAAATAAGACGATTATTCATATCGCATAGAGCTGGCGGGGTGTATCTTGGTAATCAGGAATGAAGGCCCGATAAGCATCAAAACGGAAACGAGCAGCGTACCGATATTGATAAGCAGGATAACCGGCAGATTGATGGCGATAGGTACAGATTCGATATAGTAATTGGCCGGATCGAGGCTGATGAGTTTAAACTGAGATTGTATAAAGCAAAGTGATAGTCCAATAACATTGCCCCACAACATTCCTTTGCCTATAAGAAAGACGGAGAACCAAAGAAATACTTTACGAATGGTATAATTATCGGCGCCGAGTGCCTTCAGAATACCAATCATATTGGTACGTTCGATAATGATAATGAGCAGGCCCGAAATCATGGTGAATCCCGCTACTCCGGTCATCAGTATAAGGATGACGATAACGTTGAGATCCAGCAAACTTAACCATTCAAAGATTTGCGGATTGAGCTCTTCAATGTTCTGGACATAATAGTTTCCTCCATATTTATCCATACGATTATCTACCATTTCGGCAATAATATCTGTTGCTTCTTCAAGTCGGTTATAGTCGGTTAGTTGAAGCTCTACCCCACTAACCTGCCCTTCTTCCCAATTATTTAAGCGATTGGCCGTATAAAGGTCGGTTAGCAGAAACAGATTATCATATTCAGAAAAATTGGTTTGATAGATGCCTTTAATGGTCATAGGACGAACACGCACATTATCCTGAACGAAATAAGTGAAGATACGGTCGCCAACCTTCAGCCGAAGTTTATCGGCAATGGGTTTAGAGATAACGACTTCATTGGAAGCAATGGTATCGCTGAATAAAGGGATTTCTCCCTCAAGAAGATGAGACTGAAAGAAAGAACGGTCATATTCGGGACCGATACCCTTAAGCACCATTCCCTGAAAAGCATCATCAGTTTTAATAATACCCGGCTTAGTGGTATAGCGCTGTACATGCTTCACCAAAGATTGTGAAGCAAGAACATCGCGTAAACTATCTTCGACCAAAATAGGACGGGTTTCGAAAGAACGGAGCGCATCGAAATTGGTAATCTGAATGTCAGAACCAAAGCCTGTTATCTTATTAGTTACTTCGCGTTTAAAGCCGATGACTACCGCAACGGTAATAATCATAATCATCAACCCGATGGCAATACCAATCAGGGCAATAAGTACTGCAGGTCTGGAAACCTGTTTACCGCCATCGGTTTCGCCATAAATACGACGGGCAAGAAAAAAAGATAAAGACATAAATCAGTGTTAAGGAATTAAATCGTACGTCCGGGATAGGCTTCTAATGCTTTCTGAAGGATAAACAAGGCACGGTTCAAATCTTCTTTCTTAAGTACATAGGCAATACGTACTTCATCGCGACCACCACCTGGTGTAGTATAGAAACCACTGGCAGGGGCCATGAAAACAGTCTGGCCTTCGTATTCAAACTCAGAGAGACACCATGCGCAAAACAAATCTGAATCGTCTACCGGAAGACGGGCTACCGTATAGAATGCTCCCATAGGAATCGGTGAGTAAACACCGGGAATACGGTTCAGACCATCAATCAGACATTTACGGCGTTCAACATATTCATCGTAAGTGTCGCGCAAATATTCTTCGCCGGCATCAAGTGAAGCCTCAGCTGCAATCTGTCCGATAAGTGGCGGACTAAGACGTGCCTGACAGAACTTCATTACCGCATCGCGAATTTCTTTATTCTTTGTAATCAGGGCACCGATACGGATACCACATTCTGAATATCTTTTCGAAACAGAGTCGATCAGCACTACATTGTTTTCGATGCCTTCGAGATGACATGCCGAAATATAGGGCGAACCGGTATAGATAAATTCACGGTAGACCTCATCTGAGAAAAGGAACAGATCGTACTTCTTTACCAGATCACGAATCTGATTCATTTCACGACGACTATACAAATAACCTGTCGGATTGTTAGGATTACAAATCAGGATGGCTTTTGTGCGCTCATTGATCAGTTCTTCGAACTTCTCTACTTTAGGCAACGAAAAACCTTCTTCGATAGTTGTGGCAATGGTACGGATAACTGCACCGGCTGAGATAGCAAAAGCCATATAGTTGGCATAAGCAGGTTCAGGAACGATAATTTCATCGCCCGGATTCAGACAGGAAAGGAAAGAGAAAAGTACAGCCTCTGACCCACCCGATGTAATGATAATATCATCGGCAGTAAGATTGATGTTGAATTTCTTATAATAACCAACCAACTTTTCGCGATAACTACGGTTACCCGCACTCGGGCTATATTCTAAAACGCTGCGATCGATATTACGAATGGCATCTATCGCTACCTGTGGTGTGGGTAAATCGGGCTGACCAATATTAAGATGAAATACGTGTGTACCACGTTGTTTAGCTGCATCGGCCAATGGAGCCAGTTTGCGAATGGGAGAAGCCGGCATCTCATTACCACGAAGTGATATTGTTGGCATAATTGATATCTGTTATTGTTCTCTATTACATTTTTATGCGCACAAATGTACGCAAATAAACGCACACATATACATAAAAACTTTAAAAAGCTTACTAAGGTTAAAAATCTTGGTTTATATAGAAAGATTACCATACATTTGTCTACAAATAAACCGTTAATGATACGATTATGGTTGTAAACCTTATTACATTTGCTTCGCCTCTGACAAAGCAAGCTTCCATATTGAGTTCACATGAAATTTTATTGAGTGAACTTGAAAAGCATTTTACCGTACATCTTGTTGATTACAAAGACATCAGCCGTCTTTCCTCTAAAGATTTCAGTATTGTTTTTATCGTTTCCGGTGGTGTGGAAAAACTGGTTATTCAGCATTTTGAAGAACTACCGCGCCCTATTTTATTACTCGCAGACGGAATGCAGAATTCCCTTGCATCCGCACTCGAAATCTCGGCCTGGATACGCAACCGTGGAATGAAAAGCGAAATCCTTCACGGTGAATTGCAAACCATTGTACAGCGCATCAGACTACATTACGAAAATTTTACGGCAAAAAACAAGATTCGTGGTTCACGGCTTGGTGTCATCGGTTCGCCTTCGCACTGGCTGGTATCGAGCAACGCTGATTATCTTTTGAGCAAACGTCGCTGGGGTGTAGAATTTATCGATATTCCGCTGGAGCGATTGTATGAATGCCTGAATCAGGTAAATGACAGCGAAGTAAAAGCTATTACTGATATGCTAGTGACCAAAGCGCTGGCCATTCGTGAGGGAAATCAAACCGAAATTCAGAAAGCGGTACGTCTCTATCTGGCATTAAAAATTATATGCCGTATTGAGCAGCTTACCGGATTAACTCTGAGTTGTTTCCGGATGATTGACGAAACAGAAACGACCGGGTGTCTGGCTCTTGCCATGCTGAACGATGATGGTATCATTGCCGGTTGCGAAGGTGATTTGCAGTCAGTATTTACACTCCTTATTGCCAAAGCTCTGACTGGTCAGGATGGTTTTATGGCAAACCCATCGATGATAAATGCTCAATCGAATGAGCTGGTTCTTGCCCATTGTTCTATCGGATTAAATCAGACAGAACAATTTATCATACGTAACCATTTTGAAACAGAAAAGGGAATAGCTATTCAGGGAATATTACCTGCAGGCGAAGTTACTATATTCAGATGCGGAGGAGAAGCACTTGATGAGTATTATGTTTCTACAGGTATGCTACTGGAGAATACAAACTTTTTAAATTTGTGTCGTACACAAATCAGAATAAAGTTAGAGACTTCGGTACAATACTTTCTTAAAAATCCGTTAGGCAATCATCATATCATGTTAAGAGGAGATTATGCTAAGTTAATCAATAACTTTATGCAGAATAATACCTGTAAAAAAGTAGATTAACTGAAAGAATCAAATTTCCAGTTTAACATCGATCCATTTGCCTTGATATAATTCCCGGACGCTTTCATAACCAGCATTCTTTAATGCCCCTAAAGCTTCCGGGCGACCACTATTTATTCTTTCAGGATAATGCGCATCACTATTGACCATTACAGGAATATTCATTTGCCGTAAAAGTTCAAAATGCATTTTATTAGGAAAGAAAACACCATAAGTCTCAAATGATTTGGTATTTACCTCAACCATCATCCCTTTTCGGGCAACTGTTTCGAAAAGAGATTCCACAAGTTGACTGAACCATTTCTCTTCCATAATACCCGGTCTCATCAGGTTTGCATTGTAATGCAATTTATCTGGATGGCCTAAAATATCGAAACCACCCAATTCGAGCATTCTTTGCTGCCGTCTGAAATATTCATTTACCAGCAACTCCAGACTACCATCAAAATGATCATCAACAATATCCTTAAATACAACCGGAGCCACATCAATATCTATAGTTACCCCTTTTACATCTTCCAGAAGATGCACAGACCCAATTCTATAATCTAAAGGAAGTTCCTGAAAGAATGGAGATGAAGGATTATAATTATCATTCAGATAATCGATTTCAAGCCCCAGATAATATTCTATCAAGCCATCGTACTTCTTCTTTACCCTTTGGAATTCATTCAGATAATCTTTCATATGTTCCCAATCCATACTCCATGCTGTATGGTAAGGCAATGGAGCATGTGAAGAGATTCCATAGGAAGTAAACCCCTGAGCTACGGCAAAACGGACGAAAGATTCCATGTCTGCCCGTCCGTCGCAAAAGACACAATGACTATGATAGTTTGTCAGATTCATGATTCGATTTCACTTAATTCGAGCCAGCGCAGCGTCTTTTCATCAATCAGTTCGCTGATAACCGGCAAGCGTTTAGACTTCTCTGTCAGCTCATCTACACTAAGCTGACCACTGCACAATTGCTCCTCAATTTGTTGTTTTTCATCTTCAAGCTGAGCGATTTCAAGTTCAAGCTGTTCGAACTCTCTTTTCTCTTTGAAGCTAAGTTTACGTTTTTCGGAAGTAGCACGAACTCTAACCGTTTTCTCTTCGGTTTGCTTCGTTTCTTCTTTCTCTTGTTGCTCCTTCACATCCTTCCAGTCGCGATACTGTGTATAATTGCCCGGAAAATCGCGGATATCACCGTTACCATTAAACACCATCAGATGATCGACCACTTTATCCATAAAGTAACGGTCGTGCGAAACAACAATCACACAGCCTCTGAAGTTCTTCAGATATTCTTCGAGCACATTCAGCGTAATGATGTCAAGATCGTTGGTAGGCTCATCGAGAATAAGGAAGTTAGGGTTACGCATCAACACCGTACACAAATACAAACGACGTTTTTCACCACCACTCAACTTATATACATAACTATGCTGCGTTTCGGGTGTAAAGAGGAAATGTTGCAGGAACTGAGAAGCGGTAAGAAATTTACCATTGCCCATTTCTATCACCTCAGCAATGTCCTGAATCACATCGATAACCTTCATTTGTTCATCAAACTTCAAGCCATCCTGTGAATAATAACCAAAACGTACAGTCTCGCCAATTTCGAGTATACCGCTATCCGGCATCTCCTCGCCCATCAGAATCTTCAGGAAAGTAGATTTACCTGTACCGTTATTACCGACAATACCCATCTTCTCGTAACGGGCAAAAATATATGAGAAATCATTCAGAATCTTCAGATCGCCAAAGCTCTTGTATAAATGCTCAGCTTCAAAAATCTTGCTGCCAATGTACGAAGCCTTCACTTCAAGCTTTACATTAGAGGTATTCATTCGCTGTTTGGCCACTTTCTCAAGATCATAAAAAGCCTCTTCACGATATCGGGCTTTATGACCACGAGCCTGAGGCATACGACGCATCCATTCCAACTCGGTACGATACAAGTTATTGGCACGTTCTATTTCGGCACTCTTGGCCAGCATTCGTTCTTCGCGCTTTTCGAGGTAATAACTGTAGTTACCTTTATAGGAATAAATAGTGCGATTATCTATTTCGATGATTTCAGAACAAACCCTATCCAGAAAATAGCGGTCGTGCGTTACCATCAGCAAACTTAGGTTCGTACGCTGTAAGTATTCTTCCAGCCACTCCGTCATATCAAGGTCAAGATGATTGGTAGGCTCATCCAGAATCAGCAAATCAGGTTCAGTAATCAGAGCATTCGCAAGGGCCACACGCTTCAGCTGGCCACCAGAAAGCTGACTGATTGGCTGATCGAAATTGCGGATTTTAAGCTGCGAAAGAATCTGTTTGGCTTTTTGCTCATATTCCCAGGCATGAAGATGATCCATCTGAACCAAAAGTTTATCAAGTCCGGGATGTCCATCCGTTTCAAGGCACTTCTCATAATCTTTAATGAGCTGAACCACTTCATTGCCATGATAGAAACAAGCCTCTAAAACTGTGAGATTCTCCGGATAGCGCGGATCCTGTTCCAGATAACCCACCTTCAGATCACGTCTGAAAGAGATTTTACCAGAGTCGTACCCTTCTTTTCCAGCAATAATATTTAAAAGCGTTGTTTTACCTTTGCCATTCTGGGCAATAAGTCCGATACGCTGACCTTCTGAAATACCAAAAGATATATGATCAAACAAAACCAGATCGCCAAACGATTTGGTTAAGTTTTCTACCTGTAAATATGATACCATGTTTTAATTTAATTGTTTAAAGCTTCATGATAAGCCTGTTCAATATTGCATTTCTCGCCAGCTTTTACTTTACTCCAAATCAGTTTCATCGGATCAACAACTCGTCCGTCCTTGAAACGAATTACTGGAGCTTCACGGTTGCCATCAACAAGTGTCATCCATTCAACACCATCAACTTCATTGGCAATAATCACGCATAAAGTAATACCAAGAGCCAGCCATAAGTCACGCTTTTTAGGTCCGATAAGACCATCATCAACAATCTGCTGCATTTTTGCAAGATCTTCATCGCTTCCCTGAAAGTCTTGTTTCAGATGATTTTTAATTGTATCTGTCATCCATTCATAGCTTTCATTAATCGTAAAGATCTCCGATAAACGAACAGGGATAAGCTCTGCCGGATATTTCTTATTTTCATCACGAACCTCAATTGTCTTGATTACTGCCTCAGCCTCGGCTACATCGCCACCTTTTTGGACAGTAAAAGAACATTCAATTACTAAATCGCCGGCATCAATCAACCACCAATGGGTGGTATAGTATGTTTCATCTTCCATGAACATCTCTTTACCGCTTGCACCAGGAAATCCGGCCACTGTCGTTTTTTTTGCCGAAGGGTTATCATTCAGCACTTGTTTTAAAGTGGCTTGCCCATAAGTATCACCACTCTTTTTATCTTTTTCTCCGCGAAAAGCAGAAACTCTGAAGTTACCAGTCCAGCTGTTGGGATTATAAAACAAGAAAGATCCTTCTGCATCCTCAAATTCATTCCATGATTCGGGATATAACAGAGAAAACCAGGCACCGGGTGCAATAAACTTTTTAGTCAGCATCATATAGACAGTGGTTCATTAATAAAATAAATTCTATACAAAAATACATCTTTGCGGGCAGCAGTACAAAAGAAGTGCAAAAAACATTTCGGTTAATGAGTTTAGTAACACATTATTAATAGATACATCTGTAAATTTGCATATATTTGATATAGAAATAATAATGGTATATTCATTTATTATGGATTATCATTCAGATAAGCTAGTTTAATTTCTGTAACAGAACTGTAATATCTGTTTCAACTTATCGTAATAATAAATCATTTCATTTGCAACAGAAATAATGAATCGTTAAAACTCAATATAAATTATATGAACGAATACAGACTATTAGTAGTAGATGATGAAGAAGATCTTTGTGAGATTTTGAAATTCAATCTTGAAAACGAAGGATATGAAGTTGATACAGCCAACTCTGCCGAAGAGGCTTTAAAGATGGATATCAGTAAATATAATCTGCTCCTTTTAGATGTGATGATGGGAGAAATATCAGGTTTCAAAATGGCCAATATCCTGAAGAAGGATGCCAAAACCTCTCACATCCCTATTATTTTTATAACGGCTAAAGATACTGAAAATGACTTAGTAACGGGGTTTAATCTGGGTGCCGATGATTATATTTCAAAGCCATTTTCTCTTCGTGAAGTTTTAGCACGAGTTAAAGCTGTGTTACGCCGTACGGCCGATGATGAAGCTAATAAACCTGAAGAACAAATCGTTTATAATAATCTGGTCATTGATATCAGCAAGAAGAAAGCATCGATTGATAATGAAGAGATATCACTTACCAAAAAAGAGTTCGAGATATTGTTCCTCCTTCTCCAGCACCAGGGTCGTGTATTCTCACGCGAAGATATTCTTGCTAAGGTTTGGAGTGATGAAGTTTATGTGCTTGATCGCACTATAGATGTAAATATTACAAGATTGAGAAAGAAAATCGGCCAATACGGAAAGAATATTGTAACACGCCTTGGTTATGGCTACTGTTTTGAAACCGAATAAATTCATATGACATTAAATAAAACCAATAAAAATTTCTTATCGTTCAGCCGAAGATTATTTCTTTCAGTTATTGCACTGTTTTTAGTCTTTGCCTTTTGCTTTATTGCTTTTCAGTATCAGCGCGAGAAAGGTTATAAAGTACAGCTTTTACATAGCAGACTACAGGATTATAATGCCAGACTCAATCAGCATCTGGATTCGGTGTCAGGCTTTACAGAACTTACCAATTTTATAAAAGATAGCGAGAAACCCGGCGAACTGAGAATCACTGTAATATCTCCCGATGGCCATGTGGTTTATGATACATACGAGTCTGATACCATCAAACTCGAAAACCATCTTAATCGTCGTGAGGTTCATGAAGCACTTAAAAACAGGAATGGCTATGATGTGCGCAGGACCTCTGAAACGACCGGTTTGCCTTATTTCTATTCTGCAACATCTTATCCGGATTATATTATTCGCACAGCTGTTCCTTATGATGTGAGTCTGGCCAATTATTTGAAAGCTGATGCCTATTTCTTCTGGTTTACCGGAATCATTACACTTATCCTGTTGTTCATTTTCTATAAGATGATGGATAAATTGAGCCGCTCTATCAATCAGTTAAGGGAGTTCGCTATGCGTGCAGACAGAAATGAAGCTATAGAAATGGAAATGCTCAATGACTTTCCCCACAATGAGTTGGGTGACATTTCGCAGCACATCGTACAGATATATCAACGCCTGCATGAAACCAAAGAGGCATTGTATATTGAACGAGAAAAACTCATTACTCACCTTCAGATTTCACACGAAGGTTTAGGAGTTTTCAATAAGTATAAGAAAGAAATCCTGGTTAACGACTTGTTTACACAATTCAGTAACCTGATCTCGGATACTTATCTGGAGACTGCCGAAGAGGTGTTCGAGGTGAAAGAATTTCACGAAATTACCGACTTCATTGATAAAGCACATAGCCGCCCCTGGGATAACGAAGAAAAAAGAATGTCTATTGCCATTCATAAAAACGGACGAAGCTTTGTTATAGAATGTATCCTTTTCCAGGATCTGAGCTTTGAAATCAGCATCAACGATATTACGCTTGAAGAAGAAAAGAGCCGCATTAAACGCCAGCTTACGCAAAACATTGCACACGAACTAAAAACGCCGGTAAGCAGCATACAGGGTTACCTGGAAACTATCGTAAACAATGACAATATTGCACCCGATAAGTTGAACACTTTCCTGGAAAGATGTTATGCACAGAGCAATCGCCTAAGCCGTTTACTTCGTGATATTTCTGTACTGACCCGTATGGACGAAGCGGCCAACATGATTGATATAGAGCAAATTGATATCAGCATTATTGTAAAGAATATCATCAATGAAGTCTCTCTGGAACTGGAAGAGAGAAACTTTAAAGTTGTCAATACTTTAAAGGAAAAGATTCAGGTACATGGCAATTATTCTCTTATCTATTCTATCTTCAGAAACCTGATGGATAATGCCATAGCCTATGCAGGTACCGGAATTACTATCAATATTAATTGTTTTCGTGAAGATGAGAAGTATTTCTATTTCAGTTTTGCAGATGATGGTGTTGGAGTTGCACCAGAACATCTGAATCGCTTGTTCGAACGATTCTATCGTGTAGATAAAGGTCGCTCACGTAAACTTGGCGGTACAGGTTTGGGATTGGCCATTGTTAAGAATGCTATTCTTATACATAAAGGTACCATCTCAGCTAAAACTAATCGCAATGGCGGATTAGAATTTATCTTTACCATTGCCAAAGGGAAATAATATTAATATTATACAACAATAAAACAGCCACTCTGAAATTCATCGGAGTGGCTGTTTTTATATAGATAAAAAGATAAATCTTATTCGTGACGCAATAAACGCTGATGCGCCATATCTTCGAACTTAGTACCTTTACGGCCGTAGTTTGCATAAGGATAAATCGATATACCACCACGTGGCGTAAAGATACCGGTTACCTCAATATATTTAGGATCCATCAGTTTAATCAGATCTTTCATGATAAGATTTACGCAATCTTCATGGAAACCACCATGACTACGGAAACTAAAAAGATATAGTTTCAGACTTTTGCTCTCTACCATTTTCACATCAGGAATGTAGCTTATGCGAATTTCGGCAAAGTCGGGTTGGCCTGTAATCGGACAAAGGCTTGTAAATTCGGGACAATTGAAGCGTACCCAGTAATCATTTTCAGGGTGTTTGTTATCAAAAGCCTCCAGAACTTCAGGAGCATAATCCTGCTTATATTCAGTATGTCGTCCAAGTAAAGACAACTGTTCTTTTAAATCAGCCATATAATTATGTTTTAAGTTTTTGTTTATTTACGTGAAGCAAGATACGTTTCAAGACCTTCACGACGGAGTGTACATGCCGGACATTCGCCACAACCATCTCCCTGAATACCATTGTAACAAGTCAGCGTATTGTTTCTGATAATATCAAATACGCCCAACTCATCAGCCAGTTGCCAGGTTTGCGCTTTGTCAATCCACATCAAAGGTGTATGAATAACGAACTGCTCTTCCATGGCCAGATTCAGTGTCACATTCAATGATTTAATAAAAGCATCGCGGCAATCGGGATAGCCACTGAAATCTGTTTGCGAAACACCCGTCACCATATGGTTTACACCTATTTCGCGGGCATAAACAGCAGCAATGCTCAGAAAGAAAAGATTGCGACCAGGAACAAATGTATTTGGCAAGCTGTCTTTTGGCTTTTCTTTATCCATTATCACCGAAGAATCTGTCAGCGAATTATGCGTTAATCCGGCAATAAACGATACATCCATTACCTTCAAATCCACTCCTGCATCGGCAGCAATTTGTTTTGCCAGATCTACTTCGTGCACATGCTTTTGTCCATAGATGAAAGTCAGTGCATGTACTTTCTTAAAATTTTTAATTGCCCAGAATAAGCATGTGGTCGAATCCTGACCACCGCTAAATACCACTAAAGCTTCTTCTTTGTTCATAGCCTTAAATATCTTTTACTTTTAATACATTGTAAGATATGTTCTCATCATATACATCAGTTCCTTCGACTTTCTTGATGTAATTTACCACCACAATCGTTACCGGAAGGATAATTATTTCATAAAGAGTTTTTAATATGATTTGAACACCCATCAGAATGATCAGTTCGCGGAAAGGAATTAAACCGGCAAAGGCAATCGGGAAAAAGATAACAGAATCGCCGGTTTCACCGATTATCGTAGATAAAACAGCACGTGCAGAGAAATTTTTACCTCCGCTGGCTACTTTCATTTTACTCATTACATAAGCGTTCAGGAAAGAGCCTACCAAAAATGCAGTCAGACTGGCAGCTACAATTCGCGGCGCCATACCAAAAACAAAGTTAAAATGCTCTTCACCTTCCCAATAAGGTGCAGCGGGTATTGCCACGGCAATCATGCCGAGTGCAACCACAAAGAAATTCATAATAAAACCACTCCAGATAATAAGACGGGCTTTTTTAAAACCCCATATTTCTGCAATGCAATCATTAATAATATACGAGATCGGGAATACTAATAAACCAGCAGTTATGGTGATACTTCCAATTTGTATCACTTTGGTTTCTAATAAATTGGCTGCAATAAGGCATACATTAAACAGTATACCCAACAGCATAAAGGGTACAGATACTTTTTCTTTCATTGATCCTGTTTTTTACGTGGTGTTCTAGAATACACGGCCGCAACGCGACATTAATTATCACTTTAATTGGATGCAAAATTAATGTTTCTTCCCGATATATCCACCGTATTAGCAGCTTTTAATCAGATTATACTAATTTTCAACAAAAATATCCACTTAAACGGAACCATTTTCTCTTTTAATTATTTATACTATATACATCTAAATTTAACATACAATGAAATCAAGTTTACTGTTTTTAGTAGTTTTCCTTCTGATGGAATTGTTCGCATTACACATAAATGCTCAGGAAGAAAGCATCATAGATAATTCATCCAACACAATTATGTTTGTTTCAAAAGACAAAGCCAATGATGAGATCATAAAAGTGATGAACGAGACAAAACCGCCATATTTCAGAGAATCGGGTGCTCCACGTTTTCTTCTTACTGACAGACAAGGTAAGTTCGCTTTAGGTATTGGCGCCAGCCTTCAGGCAGTTGCTGAATATGATTTCGGTGGAATTGTTAAGGATGTCGACTTCTTCCCGGCATTTATACCTACCAAAGGATCTACTGGCGTAAAGAATCAGTTCCAGATGGATATCACCACTTCCACGTTATTTCTGAAAATGGTAGGACGAACCAAAAAGTTAGGTAATATCGTGTTTTATACTGCCGGTAATTTCCGGGGCAACAATAATACATTCCAACTCCTAAACTGCTATGTTCAGTTCCTGGGATTTACTTTTGGTTATAGTTATGGAAATTTCATGGACCTTACTACCATTCCACCGACCATTGATTATGCCGGCCCGTGTGGTGTCGCTTTTTATCGTACAACTCAATTCGCTTACCGGTATTCTAAGTTAAAACACTGGAGCTTTACATTAGGTATAGAAATGCCTTCGGTAGACGGAACATATTCTACATCAGGCAACCTTATTAATACAGCAGAATCGGCAGCACAACGTATGCCCAATTTTACCGGTAATATACAATATAGCTGGGGTGCAGTAAGTCAGATTCGTGCAGCTGGTTTAATAAGAAGCATGACTTATAACAGTTTTAATAAAGCCGGTGATATCGATGCAAGATCAACTTTAGGCTGGGGTGTACAGTTATCGACTACATTTACACTTGGTACTTTATTCCAGATATATGCCCAGGGTAATTATGGTAAAGGCATCGGGCAAATGCTCAATGATATCTGTAATCTGAATGTTGATCTTGTTCCTGATCCGGACAATCCTGAAAAGATGCAGGCGCTCCCCATGATGGGATGGAGTGCAGGTTTACAGGTCAATCTGAATCCGAATGTGTTTATGACAGCAACATATAGTGCTACACGTTTATATTCTGATAACGGATGGCCGGTACAAAACTCAGATTTCTATCGTTACGGACAATATTTCGTAACTAATATCTTCTGGAGTGCAACAGATAATCTTCAACTCGGCCTTGAATATCTCAGAGGCTGGCGAACCGGATTCCTCGACAATTCAACCCGCCATGCAAATCGCATCAATGCCATGGTGCAGTATTCATTCTGATCCGATATCAATCTATATCCTATAAAAAAAGATCCGCCAATTGTGACGGATTTTTTTATATCATGAAACGTGAATTACTTCACCGCTTCAAGCGCTTTATCATAATCGGGTTCTTCGGTAATTTCAGGAACCATTTGGGTATAAACCACATCCCCGTCCTTATTGATCACTACAACTGCTCTTGCCAGCAAACCAGCAAGTGGGCCATCTGCCATGCATACGCCATAATCTTTATCGAAATCTGTTTTTCTGAAATCCGATAGAGGAATTACATTCTCTATACCTTCTACAGAACAGAAGCGACCCGATGCAAAAGGCAAATCTTTTGAAATAGCCAAAACAACAGTATCTTTCAATCCGGCAGCCTTTTCATTAAATTTTCTAACAGATGTGGCACAAACACCTGTATCAATACTAGGGAAAATATTCAGAATTACATTTTTGCCCTTTAAATCTTTTAAAGATAAGGTAGAAAGATCAGACTTAACCAATTCAAAATCGGGTGCCTTTTTTCCTACTTCAATAAACTCGCCGAGGATCCTCACCGGTGTTCCTTTAAATTTTGTGGTAGTCATAAAAAATTGAATTTAAAAAGTTAGTTTTATAATAAAGATATCCAAATAAGTTATTGATTAAACATCTTTCCTGATGCATATGTTCTTATGCGTTGAAGAAATAAATTAATATGCAGATTTTTAAACAATACGCAATACAAATTGTTAATTCTCTGACTACGAAAAAATAATTATATGGGAACAATTTATGATCAGATTGGCGGCTCAATTAAAAATTGGTGGCTATCATTATTATTAGGTATTGTGTTTGTTGGCGTAGGTATCTGGTTGCTGTGCCGGCCAACCGAAGGGTATATCGCTTTTAGTGTAATATTCAGTATAACCGTACTGGTAAGCGGTATTGCCGAGATATTATTTGCCATTACCAACCGGCATGTTTCGAGCTGGGGCTGGTATCTGGTAAGTGGTATTATAGATATCATCATTGGTATAATCTTAATTTCGCGTCCTATGTTTACCGAAGAAATCATTCCTTTCATCATCGCATTCTGGCTGATGTTCCGCGGATTCTCTTCAATAGGATATGCCATTGACCTCAGACGTTATGGTACCCGCGAATGGGGATGGTATCTGGCATTTGGTATCTTGTCAATTATCTGCTCACTGTTTATATTATGGCGTCCGCTGATCGGAGCATTCTATGTAGTGTATATGATTGCATTTACATTCCTGATTATCGGATTCTTCAGAATAATGCTTTCGTTTGAATTACAAAATCTGCATCGTAAAGGCGTAAGTGATAAAAGAGACTAACCTAAACTTTATATATTTAAAACAAAATAGGTGGAGAGGCATTGCCAATCCACCTATTTTCATTTTAGAGATAAAATTAATTTCGTGTTCTGTACTAATAAATGTGTTGTAACGGAGCTTTGGTTTTTTTCAACCAAACGGGTAAATAGTATTGTCGTGTTTTATAATAATTGCAGTGTGCTTGTTCTACGCTTAAAGCGTTTTTTATAAGTGTGTTTCTTTGAATGTTTTTTCAATATGAATTCAATTTTCTTATTGACTGCTTAGTAAATGCGCCTTATTTGCGAATACTGCACCAGCATTTTGTTAAAGAAACAAAACGATATTTTTTATTGTTGTAGATGTGCAGTATTCCTGCTTACTTCGCATTTAATGTTTAAACACGTGTCTAAAATAATGGATGAACAACAACTGGCTGAAAAATGCAGGAATGGTGACAACCGTGCCCGCAAGGAGCTATATGAGCAATATGCCGGTCGTATGTTGACCATTTGCACACGATATGTAAGCGACAAAGATTTAGCACAAGATTTACTGCACGATGGTTTTTTGAAGATATTTCATTCTTTCGACAAATTCACTTATCGTGGTGAAGGTTCACTTAGAGCATGGATAGAGCGTATTTTCGTTAACGAATCTCTTCAATGCCTACGCAAGAATGACATTCTCAGTAAATCGGCAACAATTGAAGATACACTCGAAATATATAATCAGCCCGAGGAGGAGAGTATAGAAATGATTCCACATTCCGTTCTTCTTCAATTTATAGAAGAACTTCCGGCAGGATACAGAACTATATTCAATTTATATACTTTCGAGGATAAATCACACAAAGAAATTGCAGAACTGTTAGGGATAAACGAAAAGTCATCTTCTTCACAGCTATTCAGGGCAAAAAATACATTAGCGAAGAAGATAAACGAATGGCTTAAAACAAACGATTAATGAATAACGATAATAACTTAAACCAGGAACCGTGGATAGGTAAGCTGAAAGAAAAAATAAATCAGCATGCAGAACCTGTTCCACCATTAGGATGGGAAAGTCTTGAAAAAGAACTTGCACCCACTCCTAAGGCAATTCTTATACCTCATCGCCGGCTATATTATTCGGCAGCAGCAGCTGTTATTGCGGCATTGTTTTTAGGCAGCTTATATTTTCTGACAGATTCACCGGTTATTACCGAAAGTCAGCAATTCCTGGAATCGACAGCTAAATTCACTCCCGCCTATAATCAGGAGGTGTATAATTCGACTGTTGAAACAGAAGAAGTTCTTGCTGAAGAAACTTCGGTTGCCGAAAAAGATATTGTAGCAAAAAATACTGCATTGGCAAAAAAGACCATTATTGCCGAACCTGTTAATATGATTACAACTGATACAGAAGATAATAATGTATATGCTGATGATGATTCTGCCATAATAACCGAGAATATAAATCAGGAAAATCAGTCTTCAGATGTTGCATCAGAGAAAAATCAGTCGCGCGAATCCGCTCAGACTCGCGTTAATCTTAGCAAACCATCCGGTAAAGATAAATATCATTTACCTGTAGCATCGGCTACAAAAAAACAAAAGAAAGACTGGTCGGTGGGTGCAGCTGTAAGCAACGCAGGAAGTATTGCCAATAATCAGGAGAACTCATTCTCGGGCAGACCTTACCGCGTGAATGCAATTGAGGGTGAATACGATCTTGAAGAATTCAATAATGATCAGACCATTATCTTTAATGATGGTATACCTTATGTATATAATTCGAATGGTGTAATTCGTTCTAAACATCATCAGCCCATTTCAGCCGGAGTAAATTTCAGAAAATATCTGAAACGTGGATTTTCTATAGAAACCGGATTAATGTTTACGCTTCTTTCTTCGGATATCACACTTGCCAGCAATCAGGATTCTGAATTTAAACAGAAGCTATATTATCTTGGTATACCGCTAAAAGCCAACTGGAATTTTCTTACTTCGCGATTCTTCACCCTTTATTTAGGGGCTGGTGGACAAGTAGAGAAATGTGTATCAGGAAAATTGGGCGATGAGAAGCTTAATGCCAAGCCATGGCAATTCTCTGTTATGGGAGGCGTAGGTGCTCAGTTTAATGCCACCAAACATGTTGGTATTTATGTTGAACCGGGTGTGGCCTATTTTTTTAAGAATAACTCGAGTATAGAAACTATTCGCAAAGAACATCCCTTTAATTTTAATATGAATGCCGGCATTCGTCTTTCTTACTAAAACGCGATTTTAAAAATCATATCTCCTGAGCTGCTAATCTATTGGCAGCTCTTTTTTTGTCCCTGCATCATCTTTTTCATTTGTAAATCATATATTTGCCGAAAACCAAAATCTAATACAATGAGACTTATATTTACGATTTTCGCTTGCTTTATTTGTATCCTAACGACTGCTCAGAATTATATTCTTGAGAAAGATATCAGCTATCTTCCTTATCAAAGCCAAAATGAATATTTGAATGAGCGTAGCAAACTTGACTTTTATTATCCCGATGGTTTAAAGGATTATCCAACCGTTGTCTTTTTTCATGGTGGAGGCCTTGAAGGAGGTGATAAATTCATCCCGGAAATACTCAAAGAGAGAGGAGTTGCTATTGTCGCACCTAATTATCGTTTGAGCCCGAAGGCTATTCACCCCGCGTACATAGAAGATGCTGCGCAGGCCGTGTCATGGACCATCGATAATATAGCTAAATACGGAGGTAATCCGGGGAAGATTTATATCTCGGGACATTCGGCCGGAGGATATCTTGCATTGATGCTGGCACTCGATAAGCAGTATCTGGAACAACTCGGGATAGATGCAGATTCTCTTGCCGGCTATGTTCCCTTAACCGGTCAGACAAATACCCATTATACCATACGCAAAGAGCGTGGATTGAATCCGCAAATCCCGATTATAGATGAATACGCTCCTATTTATCATAGTAGGAAACTTACCGCACCAATGATTTTAATTACCGGTGACAGAGACAAAGAACTGCTTGCCAGATATACTGAGAATCAGCATTTAAAAGATATCCTGACTGAGATGGGAAATGATATCCCACTCTATGAACTTCAGGGATTTGACCATGGTTCAATGCTGGAGCCGGGTTGTCTGTTGCTTCTCGAACTGATTAAGAAAAACGAAAAGAAATAGAATGATGTATTCGTCAGTTAACACTTATTTGATTTAGTGCAAAGCCTTCTGCAGTTTTGTGCAGAAGGCT
>CAMTOS010000046.1 GCA_947074195.1 uncultured Bacteroides sp. | reverse complement strand
ATATTCCTCCCGGACAACGTCCGATTAATCAACACTGGTCATGGGATCGTATCTTACGTTCATGCTATATCAAACAAAGTGATGTATTACTGGGAATCTATCTTTATTATTCAAACTTTTCAACAACTGAAGTCAAAAATAATTTCAACTTTTATGAACCGAGAACGCTGCATGAATCGTCTCTTTCTCCTTACATACATTCGATACTTGCAGCCCGTATCGGAGATATCGATAAGGCATATGACCATTTCCTGAGGGCTACCCGACTGGATTTAGATGATTATAACAACGAATTGAACGAAGGATTGCATGTGACAAGTATGCCTGGAAGCTGGCTGGCACTCGTTCAGGGTTTTGCCGGAATGCAGGTAAAAAATAATTGTTTGTCATTTAATCCTGTCATTCCGGATAAATGGAATAAATATGCATTCAAAATTAACTTTCGAGGACAAACTTTATTTGTAGAAATAAAAAAAGATATAATATCTATTATTTTATTGGAAGGGAACGGGCTGAACATAACTGTTTATGAACTTGTTTATCATGTTATAAAAGGTAAAGAGTTGATTATTAAAAGGGAATAACCGTTAATTTTAATCAATTCAGGGGTTAGAAACTATAATTTTTTTATTTCATTCCTACCTTTGTGCCTTGAAAAAGATATACAGCTTTTAACAGTTATAAATATGAAGAGAAATTATGTAATTATCTTTACTGCTTTGCTTATTTTGGCAGGTTGCGGTAAAAAGAAAGAGGACAACACTACTATTGTCCGACCGGTAAAAACAGCCGTGGTAGAGTCGAGCTCGGAAATCAATAAGGATTTCTCGGGAATCGTGGAGGCTGTGGAATATGTGAAACTGGCTTTCCGTGTGAACGGACAGATCATTGAATTCCCCGTTATCGAAGGGCAAAGAGTAAAAAAAGGACAGCTGATTGCTGCAATCGACCCGCGTGATATCGCGCTTCAATATGCAGCTGACAAGTCGGCCTATGAAACTGCTTCAGCACAGCTGGAACGTAATAAACGACTGCTCGAAAAACAAGCTGTTTCTGTACAGGATTACGAAATCAGTGTTGCCAATTATCAAAAAGCGAAATCAGCTTATGATTTATCGACAAATAATATGTCAGATACAAAGCTTCTGGCGCCGTTTGATGGTTCAATCGAAACCCGTATTGCTGAAAATTATCAACGCGTGAATTCGGGAGAAGGTATCGTACAGCTGGTAAATACCAATAAACTCCGCATCAAATTTACTATTCCTGATGCTTATCTTTATTTATTACATGCGAAAGATCAGAAATATATGGTTGAGTTTGACACTTATAAAGGTCAGGCTTTTAATGCTGTATTAGAAGAATATCTGGATATGTCGGCAGATGGTACAGGTATACCTGTAAGCGTAATTATTGATGATCCGGCTTTTGATCGTGCCCGTTATGATGTGAAACCCGGTTTTACATGTAGTATTCACTTCTCAGCCAATATTGGACCTTTCCTTGAAGAATCTATGACTGTAGTACCACTTAGTGCAGTGTTCTGTGAAAGTGAAGGTTCGCAAACGTATGTATGGGTAGTAAGCAACAGTAAAGTAGAACGCCGCAAAGTAACTGTAATGACTCCTACAGGTGATTCAAATGCTTTTATCTCACATGGTCTGAAACCGGGTGAAAAGGTAGTAATTGCCGGTATCTACCAGATTGTTGAAGGAGAAACTGTTAAAGTATTAAATTAACCCCATATCCCGGAAGTTGCATTTGAAAATGTTTTTATCGGAACTTCAGGGATGACATATCTCTATTATTTATATTAAAATAAGATTATGAGTTTAGTCAAATATTCATTAGACAACACAAAGGTTATCTATTTCTTTCTGGCCGTGTTGCTTATTGGTGGGGTGTTCTCATTTAATAAGTTAGGTAAAAAGGAAGATGCCCCTTTTGTCATTAAAACAGCGGTGATTATGACCCGCTACCCCGGTGCAGAACCTGCAGAAGTGGAACGACTGATTACGGAACCAATTTCTCGCGAGATTCAGAGTATGAGCGGGGTTTATAAGATCAAATCGGAGTCTATGTACGGACTCTCTAAAATCACTTTTGAACTTTTACCTTCGCTTTCGGCGAATTCTATTCCACAGAAATGGGATGAATTGAGGCGTAAAGTGCTGAATATTCAATCATCATTACCAAGCGGGGCTTCAACGCCTACGGTTTCGGATGACTTTGGTGATGTGTTCGGTATTTATTATGGCCTGACTGCCGATGATGGTTTTACTTATGAGGAATTGCGAAACTGGGCGCAACGCATTAAGACTCAGATAGTAACAGCTGATGGTGTTATGAAAGTAGCCACCTTTGGTGAACAAACTGAGGTTATCAATATATTTATTTCGGTAAATAAGCTGGTAGGTATGGGTATTGACCCGAAATCACTGGCTTCGCTGCTTCAGTCGCAGAATCAGATTATCAATGCCGGTGAAATTAGTGCAGGTGTACAACAGTTGCGAATTCTGGCAAACGGTATGTATGCGCATATGGATGATATCCGGAATCAGGTAATCACAACGAATGCCGGACAGGTGAAGTTGGGTGATATTGCCGTGATTGAAAAGGGCTATCTGGAACCTGCATCAACGATTATGCGTGTGAATGGTAAACGGGCTATCGGTATGGGTATATCGACTGACCCTACACGAGACGTAGTACAAACCGGGGATAATGTGGATGCCAAACTGGCTGAGATTATTCCACTGATGCCGCTGGGTATCGAACTTGAACCACTTTATCTTGAAAATGTAATTGCACGTGAAGCAAATAATGGTTTCATTCTCAACCTGATTGAATCGTTGCTGATCGTTATTGTGATTATCATGCTGGTAATGGGTATGCGAGCCGGATTCCTGATCGCTACTTCGCTGATCTTCTCGATTGCCGGTACAATGCTGATCATGTCTATAGTGGGGGTCGGACTTAACCGAACGTCGCTGGCAGGTTTCATTATTGCGATGGGTATGCTCGTGGACAATGCGATTGTGGTTACGGATAATGCCCAAATTGCCATCAGGCGTGGGGTTGACCGCCGTAAAGCATTGATTGACGGGGCAACAGGTCCGCAATGGGGGCTACTTGGTGCTACATTTATTGCGGTTTGTTCATTCTTACCACTTTATCTTGCACCTTCTGCGGTAGCTGAAATCGTGAAACCTTTGTTCGTTGTACTTGCCATCTCATTGGGTTTGAGTTGGGTACTTGCTTTGTCACAAACTACAGTATTTGGTAATTTCATGTTGAAAGCGAAAGTTGATGACGGAGGAAAAGATCCTTATGATAAGCCTTTCTACCATAAATTCGGGAAAGTATTGCACGGACTGATACATCATAGAGTACTGACTTTATGTTTCATGTTCTTCATGTTTGTGGCCTCGCTCGTTGTCATGGGTATTATGCCGCAAAACTTCTTCCCTTCAATGGATAAACCTTACTATCGTGCTGATGTGTTCTATCCGGATGGATATAGTATTAATCAGGTAGTTGAGGATATGCAGGCAGTTGAAGATCATCTGATGCAGATGCCTGAAGTAGAGAAAGTATCGATTACATTCGGTAGTACTCCGCTTCGTTATTATCTGGCTTCAACATCGGTAGGTCCGAAACCTAACTTCTGTAATATCCTGGTTGAGTTGAAAGACAGTAAATATACCATTCCGCATGAAGAACAGTTTGACGAATATATGAAGGCAAACTATCCGAATGCAATTACACGTACGACTTTGTTTATGCTTTCTCCTGCAGTAGATGCGGCGATCGAAATTGGTTTCATCGGAAACAATGTAGATACGCTGGTAATGCTGACAGATCAGGTTTTGGCAAAAATGTATCAGAACGAAAATCTGATTAATATACGTAACTCATGGGGTAATAAAGTTCCGGTATGGAAACCTAATTATAGTCCTGAGCGCGCACAACCACTGGGTATTTCACGCCAGAGTATGGCGCAGAGTATTCAAATTGGTACCAACGGTATGACTATCGGCGAATATCGCCAGGGTGACCAGGTATTGCCTATCTTACTAAAAGGTGGTGATGAAACATCTGATTATCGTATTAACGACATGCGCACTTTACCGGTATTCGGAACAGGGACAGAATCGACAAGTCTTGAACAGATTGTAAGTGATTTTGAACTGCAATATAATTTCAGCAATGTGAAAAGCTATAACCGTGATCTGTTAATGATGGCACAATGTGACCCAAAACGCGGATATAATACAATGGCTGCATTTAAAGAAGTTTGGGATACTGTTCAGGATATGGAAGTACCCGAAGGCTATACGATGAAGTATTTCGGTGAACAGGAGAGTCAGGATGAATCGAATGCCGCACTGGCTGAAAACTTCCCGCTAACTTTCTTCCTGATCTTTACTGTATTGCTGTTCTTATTCAGAACTTACCGTAAACCTTTGGTAATTCTGCTGATGTTGCCGCTGATTTTTATCGGTGTTGTACTCGGTCTGCTGGTTCTTGGTAAATCACTTGACTTCTTTGCAACACTCGGTTTGCTTGGTTTGATTGGTATGAATATTAAGAATGCGATTGTACTTGTCGATCAGATTGGTATAGAGATGAATTCGGGTAAACAGCCGGTTGATGCGGTTATCACTGCAACTACCAGCCGTATTGTTCCGGTAGCCATGGCATCAGGAACAACCATTCTGGGTATGCTTCCGCTGTTGTTCGATGCAATGTTCGGTGGTATGGCAGCAACCATCATGGGTGGTTTGTTAGTAGCTTCTATTCTGACATTGTTTGTATTGCCGGTAGCTTTCTGTGCAATTCACCGGATTAAAGCATAAGGTATTATTTAATTTACAGAAAGATGAAATTCAAAATATTATCAGTTATTTTGCTCGGATGCAGCCTTAATATGGCTGCACAAGAGCCGGGATACATGAGTCTGGAGGATTATCGTGAACGTGTGGAAGCTTATAGCCAGGTACTGAAACAACAGAAACTGCAGGCTATGGGAAGTACAGAAGCACGTAAAGCTGCTCATACAGGCTTTTTACCTCAGGTTGACCTGGTGGGCGACGGTACATTAAATCTTCGCAAACTTGATGCCTGGAATGGTCCTGTAGGCGAATATCGCAATTATACTTATTCAGGCCGTTTAATGGTGACTCAACCTCTTTATACAGGCGGTGCAACGCAGACTAAATATAAACTTGCGAAAGATACAGAAATGTTAGATCAACTGGCTGTGGAACTGACCATGGATCAGGTGATTTATCAGAGTGATTCTTATTACTGGAATGCATCGGCGGCCTATGCAACTCTGCACTCAGCGATGATGTATGAAGATATTGTGAAAAAACAATATGGCATCATTAATGAGCGTTTCACTTTGGGTGCTATTAGTCGTACTGACTTACTGATGATCTCTACCCGTTTGAAAGAGGCAGAATTGCAGTTGATTAAAGCTCGTCAGAGTTATACGCTGGCTCTGCAGAAACTGAATATTCTGATGGGTATTACGCCTGATGCACCTGTTGGTTCGCTTGCACCGATCAATGCACCCGTTCCTGCGGTTCAAATCATGAATCTCGAAGAGGTACTTGACAGAAGACCTGAGTATGCAAGTTCTATTATTGATATCAACAGAAGTGAAACTCAACGTAAAGCTGCTTTAAGCCAGTATAATCCACAGATTAGTATGTATGTTGCTGGTGGTTGGGCTACTCCTACTCCATTTTTAGGTACCGATGTACAGTTAACTCCGATTGTTGGCTTAAACGTATCAGTTCCGATTTTCCGTTGGGGAGCACGCTTCAAAACAAACCGTGAACAAAAAGCTTATGTTGGAATTCAGAAATTGCAGCAGAGTGTTGTTGTAGATAATATCAATCAGGAATTATCAGCTGCAGTTACGAATCTGACTGAAACCAGCAAACAGGTTGATACGGCTGAAGAATCAATAATTGTTGCTGAAGAGAATCTTGACTTAATCAGTTATTCATACAATGAAGGTAATGCCACAATGGTAGATGTCCTTTCTGCACAGCTATCATGGTTGCAGGCCCAGAATAGTTTAATCAGTGCATTATTGTCTGAGAAAATGGCTATTGCGGATTACAAGAAAACAATCAGCGAATAAATTGCATTTAAATAGTGTTTGAATAGTATTTAAATGCTGTGTAAAATATAAAAGGGTTAGCTCCGATTATGGAGCTAACCCTTTTTATTTTGGATTTTTAATATAGTCACAAGGATTTAAAACTGTAGGGCGTATCGAATACGCCCTTAGATCTGCATAGTTGTATTTTACTATATATCTATGCTATGCATTCGGGCGAATTCGATTCGCCCCTACATTCTTTGTATTAAAAGAGTACCTTGTAAATGGTAAATTGTAAATGACAAATAGTACCTTGTAAATGGTAAATTGTAAATAGTAAATTGCAAATGTCTTAGTATCCAAATCTTGGATAAACAAACTTATCCAGCGGAGAAGTGAAGCGTAAGCCATTTGATGAAAGGAAATCGGCAACTTTATCCATGGCAGATTCATCAAATTCTTCGTCGTATTCTGCTAACTGAGTATAATTATAGGCATCTACAGCATAATACTTCACGAAATCGATACCTGCCACTTTAATCGTCCAGTCGTAAGGGTTACCATAAACCATCATTGACATACGTTCGGGATCGAATGAATCGATTTCAACAGGAGTAACAGTATAACCTGGCAGACCTACCACATAGAACTTACCGGCTTCATCGAACACATAACCGATGGTTCTGCGATTGCGATGCTCTGTGATAAAGGCATATTTTGCCACTGCCCCATCTGGTAAATCTATTTTGCGTACATAGGGACGACCGACCATCTGTTTCATATGGAATAACTGATTGTTATTATCAATGATCAGATAACCTTCATCATACTCTTTCTTTACAGAAGGGTTGCCTGATAGCTTCTTTCCCGGAAATGCAAATTCTTTCTTTGAAAGCATATCGGTAAATAAACGGCTTTTATCGGCATTCACTGAATTGGTTTCTGCATCGATAAACTCAATTCCATTTTTATTGAAACGGAATACATCATCCGGACTTTCTAACTGTACACGCTGAGATGCCGATTCCATCAGCTGATAAACACCCACAACCGGAGCATTCACATCACGGGGTTTGGTACTCCATGCAAATGATTCGTGCTGAGTATCGCGGAAAGTCACTGGTCTGCCTTTTACAGAATCGGGAAAACGTTCATCTTTCTGCAATTGTCTCCAATAAAAGAAAGGGAGCAAACTATCGACCTGATTTTGTGTATACACATTTCCTTTTGTATCGGTTCCCATACGCTTGACATCTTTAGAGGTTACAAGGATAAAATCATCGCAAATGGTGCTATAGATAATGAAAGAGGAGTTGCTTTTGCGGGTATTCAGAAAAGAGAAACACCACGGTAGTTGCCATGCCAGCAGAATGGCAATGACCATTATTAATACGATTGAGCCAAATTTTTTCATAATTCTTTTTGTTACGGTGGTTTAATCTTGTTTCCCTTCTTTAAAGCGGATTACTGACATAAATGCAAACGAGGCAGCAAGGATAATAAACAGAATCATCCAACCGATGAAATGGTTATAAGCCTGGCCATCGCCCGACATAAAGAAGATACTCAACAACAGAATCGATATTATGACATAAAGTATACGACGCTTCCAGGTGGGCTCGAGTACAATCCATGCGGTAAGCAAGTAAGACATGATACCGGCAAGAAACCAAATGAGTGAGGTAAGAAGAATATGACTTACCATTTCGGCGATAAGCACACGACTAAAGAAGATGCCGAAATAGAGCATAGTCAAACCAAACAAGACAACAAGCAGGGTTACTCCATAACCCACCATACCAGAAACCATTTTGGTTGAGTTATAAGGTAAATGCAGGGTTAGTTTCAGCTGTTTGCGCTGCATCTCAGGCACAAACTGAGTGATGGCAAAGACTACTCCAATAATTAACGGAATATAATTAATCATCGTAATAAACAGTGCATCGCGTTGTATGATAACTTCCCAGATATGAACCGCACCTTTGATCTCGATCATTCGGTATAGATTGTAAATGAGGAAAGTAGAAAATCCAAAAAGTGTAAGAAAAGAAAGGATAGCAATCCATTTTGTCTTAATCCATTCTTTATAAAAAATAGCATTTATCATTTTTCTGTGATATTGAATAGATTAATATTTACCTGTCAGGCCAATAAAGGCATCTTCGAGGTTTAACATCTCTGATTTGAAGTTCTGATATGGAACATTTCCGGCATCAAAATACTGACGGGCTTCTGCTTCAGGCAGGAAAGTAAAGACTTCCATAGTATGACCGATTCTTGCAGGATTGTAGAATGCATCATTACCAGAGAATTCGTAACCATCAGGAATATCACAAGTGATGCGGCGGAAGTTGTTCAATAAATAGTCGACCGGCTTCTGAAGCAATATTTTACCATAATCCATAATGATACAATCATCAATCAGACGTTCCATATCCTGAATGATGTGCGAGGTAAGGAATACAGTTTTTTCTTCGCTGCTGGCATATTCTTTCAGATAATCTACGAACAGACGACGGTAGCCGGGGTCCAGCCCTAAAGAGAAATCGTCAAGAACCAGCAAGTCGGGATCTTGAGCAAGAATCAATCCAAGAGCCACCTGCGAACGCTGACCGCATGACATGCGCGATATCTTCTGACGTGGAGCCACTTTTAATCTGGCCATCAGTTCATAATAAGCATCACGCTTCCAGCTGGGATAGAATTTCGAGTAAAACTTTTCGATCTGCTCGATATTCATAAAATCGTATTGCACATGACCTTCGATCAGTAACCCGATTCGGGCACGAACATCGGCAGGCATAGTTGTAATATCTTCACCAAAGATCAGGCATTCCCCTTCTTTGGGTTTAAGATAACCACTCAGAATATTGATCGAAGTGGTTTTACCTGTACCATTTTTGCCCAATAAGCCCAGAATACGGCCTTTTGGAACGGTAAAGTTTAGGTTTTGGTATATAAGACGCTTACCGTAATAATGTGTAAGATTACGGCATTCAATGATATTTTCCATGTAATGTGTTATAGTGTGAGGAGAATGATAATCGGAATGAGGATACCGGCAATGAGGAGTAAACCACCACGACCGAAGATTCCTTTACGGACTTTCAGCATGGTAAAACCGGTAATAATAACAAGAATCATGGCAATGCAGAAAAAGTCGGAAAACCAGGTCCACCATTTGCCGGGGTTATAATGCAGTTTCACCATATCGCTTACCAGCGGACGTTTCGATAGTATTTCGACTACACCCTGTCCGTTAGCCTGATTAAGTTCAAGTGAAGAACCACCTTTAATAAATACTTTAAGATAGTTGTCCTTTGGGTAATAATGCTTGGTATAAGCATCACTCAACTGATAATTACCGAGCAGTGCACGCACCTCTTTTTCTTTCAGCTTTTTACCGGCCGGATAATCGTTAGTCTGAAACTCAATTCGCTCTACCGTATAATGCACATTTATGCTATCCCGGTGATTCATATATATCCCCGAGATACAGTAAATCAGCAGAATTCCGGCAAAGAAAAATGAGACATCCCTGTGAATCAGGCGGCTCCATTTTCTAAACAGAGCCGCACTTTTTGATTTGGGATTTGTATTTCTTTCGATATCTTTCTTCATTCCCGTTACCAGCAATTAAAGAATTTCGTAGTTGGTAGCGTCGATGTGGTAGAATGAAAGATATTCTTTTCCACTCTTCTCTTTCTCAGCGCTGATACGGTTACGGAAGCCTTCGATTCTGTCTAAAGCAGTGTTACCTGTTTCACCACGAGCTTTTTTCTCAGTGCTGCAACCAGCTTCGCCATCACCATGCTGTTCAGCAGTCTTAGCCAGTTCTCTTTCTTCCCATGCTTTCAGGTAAGCCTCATCAATACGAGATTCTACCAATGTACCTTTTACGCGAACTACGCTGTTTACACAGTTCTGATCGAATGCACCAAGATCGCCCGATTCAATACGGATAGTATTGTTGTCATCGCTGCCCATCAGGAAAATCTTACGGCCACCATGTTTGCAAATGTGTGTACAAACACCTTCAAGCTCAACTTCCTGACCAATAAGTTCGCCACCGTTAGCCAATACATCATCAACCTGGAAAACTTCTACAGGCACTTCTGCAGTTTCTTCATTTGTTTTGTTACCAGATTTGCAAGAGAAAAGCATAAAGCTAACACTAAGCATCATTGCGATAAATGTAATCTTTTTCATAATAGTCTGTTTTTTATTTATTGTTTTAGTTTAAAAATTTATACCTGCGCGAACACCAAAGTTCTGAATATTTTTTTCTGACATGTTTCCCGAAATGAATATCTCGTTTTCATAATCGAACTGCACGAAACAGCCAATTGATTTTACAGGAAACGTTACCCGCATTTCTACTCCGGGCACAAAACGGTCTGAAGTGAGATAATTATACTCACGGTTCAGAAACTCATTCTGATAGCGAAGCGATCCTGCATCTGAAGACGGTGTTACATAAACTCCGTCAAGAGCTTTATCACCCGATCCGGTACGATAGGCTGCATGCACATTAAACATCAGGTTGAATTTACCGGCATTGAACTGATGCATTGCATCGAGTCTTTGCTGATACATGTTCAGCTTTTGTTTACGATAATACGGATAAAGAACGCCGGTGATATCCCGTTCATCCATTTGAGAACTGATTTTCAGTGCCCATCGGGGTGCATTGCTGATATCGCCCCACCCTATAAAATATTGGGCATCCAAGGTAGTAAGTTTCTTCTCGCCTACCAAATTCTGACCATAATATTTGGTCACAGAATTACCGTTTGCACCGGTTTCACTGCGCCATAGTTTTTCATAATTCTCCAACTTACGCGAACGTAGTCCGAAAGTAAGCGACTGATAGGTGCGGCGACCTGTATAAACAAGGCTTAAACGTTCGTTAAACAAGTTGCCCGAATGTGTTGTAAACTGCACGTTCGAAGTACCTTTTTTCCCATAATAACCACTTAAATCTGCCCACATCATTTCATTAAAGATACGAAACGATCCGATTTTCCAGTCCAGCTGGAAGCCAGCCTGATGAATGTTCTCCACGAAAGGTGTATTAGTGCCTTTGCGGGCATATCCATTCGAATCGAACAACTCCTGTGTACCACAAAAAGCACCGTAATTAATCAGATTGAAATATTGTTTATCGGTAGTACCGTAAATATTGAAGTTTACACTTTCAATGTAACGCTGATAAGTATAGTGAGCACCAAGGGTGAAATTCTTTGAAAAGACATACGACAAACCACCTGAGGCATTCATTGACAGAATTTTATTGGTATGGCGTAAATCACTGGTACGTGCCATATTTATGGCGGTATAATCGAATTTTGCCCCTATGCCAAGCCCTTTAATAACATTGTAACCAATTGCTCCTAAAATATTATATCGTTCTATCTTACGATCTCCGGTATTTGTTTCATCCATAAATGTAATGTCAAATGGCATTTCCTGTGCATTCAGAAAAGCCGAACCGACTACATTCGTTTCTGTACCACCACTGAACGAAGCTTGTCCATAAAGCATGGCAGCCGGAGAAAGGCGGTAATAGGCTTCACTAAACAGCATATAATCGCGTGTTGTTTCAGCACGATTGTATGGCAACGAATTGCCGTTTTGCTGATTATATCCCACAAGGGCACGACCAGCTGCATTAACCGGCATGCGGTAAAGTTGCGAGGCATTGTTGCTGTAACGCCATCCGGTAGAGTCTATTGCCAGATCGAAATCATATGCAATGTTGCTCTTCTCCTGCGCAGCAAGAGAAGAAACAGACATTACAGATAAAACAATAATAAATATTTTAAGAAACTTAGTCATTTATGAAATCTTATTTTAAAGAAGATTTTGCTCTCTGGTGGAAATCGTTTGATGAATTGTTTGTGTCCATGAAAACGATTTTTGCACCGTTACGCATACTTGCTTCGGCATCGATACCAGATGGATCAGTTGAACCATTCACATCAGAAGTACCCAATGAATAGTTGTAAACCAGTTTACCGCTATTGTCTTCGATAGCTTCAGTGGCTTCTTTATCTACATTACGATAGATGGTATAACCCTGTCCGTTAGTCATATCAACATAACCGGCATCGATTGATGACGGGAAACGTTTTACGTTGTTAGATGCGCCATAGCTGAATACTTCAACACCATCAATAATCCAGCTGAATGGAACTTTCTTGCGAACCTGAGTAGAAGAGCCATTATAGTAGTTTACATTATCAGCATCAGCATTAAATGCTTCAGGAGAAGAGTTTTCTGGCACGAAAAGGAAGAATGCAGGACTTGTATTGCTGATGGCCCATGCATTACCTGCACCATAACGGAAACCTGGCAGATACTGAGATGTCGGGATATTAGCCGAAGGAGCCGGATGATAATTTACATTAGTATAAGCTTCCGGTGCATAAGTTACATAATACTCTGAGCTGCTTAAGTCTACCGATTGGCTGAAAGTCTGCGTATTATCGTTGGCATTGTTCAATACAACCACTAATGACTGACGTGCTGCAAGCGTAGTAGAATTCTGGAAATAGAAGAATCCTAAACCTGCCGGCATCCAGCCTTCTGCTTCGTAGAATAATGAACCATTTACATAATCGCCGTTATTAACGGTAGAGTTATAAGGGATAGTAATACCCAAACAGATATTCTGCAATTGCGCTTCTTCGTCCGAATTATTGTAAAGTACTACATATTTGTCGAAATGATAATTACCCGAACCATCATCTTTAGGACAACCGCCTGTATAAAGTTCTTTAATGATAATCTGACTCATTTCTGATTCATTCAAGTTCAGGATGGCAGTAATTTCATCCTGTTCGGTCACAGGAAAGTTTACCAGCGAACCTGTATAGATTTTGCTTTTACCAGACTCCGTTTTTTTATCGGTTGCAGTAATTTCATACAGACCGACAGGCAGGCTGAAAGAAGTTAAACCAGAGGCATTGGTTTGATTGATGTATTCAACACCCGATGCAGAAGTCACAGTAACAGTTACATTTTCCATTTCAGAAACCTCAGACCCTGATGGGTATTGCAATTGAACGCTTACCGGAACAACTTTGTAGAAATCGGTCTTGTCATCATCATTACAGGCAGTCAGAATAACTACCATAGATAAAAGAAAAAGATAAAGTTTTTTCATTTCTGTTTATTTTATTGATTAATTATATTCTTATTTTTAATGTCAGCCCATAATTGAATGTGGGGATATAAGAGCTACCGAAAAGTGTAGTTTCACCATCGTTCCAGCTTGTCTTTACCTTGCTGAGATTATTCAGGAAATTGTTGGCATAGAATGATAAAGTGAAATATTTTCCCAGCTCTTTCGTCACTGTAAGATTAGCCGAGAAGTAAGGCGATATCTTATTACGGTTAAAATAATAAGATGTTGTTGTCTTGCCTACAAGCTTGGCCAATTCATTGTAAAGTGCTGTATCATTATCTTTTGCCCACAAAAACTTTTCCTTAAAAGGAATAAGCGTATTCATATCATCGGTGCTGGTATAATATTCCGGATAGATGGCTACATATTGATTACCTGCATAAATATTTCCCTCACTCCCTATATAATCTCCACGGTTATCGAGTATTACCCCACGCTGTGCTCCATTATATTCGGAAAGATTACGGGTAGCATTGAATAATGTCGATTCAAGACGCATGGTAATCAGTAATTTAATACGCGGAATGTTGGTCATCATCGTCAGGTTATTGTTCACTCGTTTCGTTTCCGAACCATTTGAGGCGGTATACGAACCGGCAAAATAGCCAACATACTTATAAGGGGAACCATCGGCCATAAACTGATTAGTACCCGGCGAATAGGCGCGTAAAGTTTCGTCTACCCCACGGTAATGATAATAGCTTCCATCATAACGAAAAGCGGTGTACAATGCAGGAATACGACCAAAATCTACAGTCCACTCTATACCTTCACGAAGCACCGGTGAGGTATTTGTAGCAAACGTATTGCTTCTCAACATGGTGCGTTCGATATAATCGAGTTGCTGTGAAGGATAAAACCCGGATTTGTCATACATGGTTACGATCCCGGTCTGCTGATCTACCGTATAGCCTCTGTCGCCAACTGCAATCTGAGTTCCTTCAATCGATTTCTGATCGGTAAACTTATAACTGAACGGAGTATAATAAGAACCAGTCGTATAATTGTTGAAGCTTTTGTTGCGATAAGCATTTACGGCAATATTGATTTTGCCTAACTGCATATCGAACCCGATCTCCATCTGACGTGTACGTTGCCACTTCAGATTCGGATTATAAATCTGAGTCGATGGCGTGATATAATAAGCATAATATGCCGTTCCGTCTGCCTGTGCACCAGGTGCAAAAGTGAGTTGCTGACGATAGCTTGGTTCCGGATAAAGCACGGCAAACGAAGGTAGTTTAACTGCATCACCAAAACCTGCACGGACTTTCAGGAACTTCAGAAAGGAAGATTTCGGATTATCAATCAGCGTATAGTTCATCGAAACGCGTGGCGACCATGCACCGGCGGTACCATAACCCGAACCATCGACTTTTGTCATATCGTAACGTAAACCGGCAGTAATCTGCATTTGAGTGCGGCCAATCGGGAAAGTCATGGCATCCTCGGCATAAGCCGAAAGATTGTTCATGAAAGGCAGTTCGCTGTATGGATAGGGACGCCAGTCGGGTGTATACATCGCATCACCATAATAAGTTCCACGGCCATAATTGCCTACAGAAGAAAAGTTAGCACCGAATTTAATACGGTTATACAATCGCCCTAATGATACATTATGATATAGACGCAAAGAAGCATTATACTCCACCGGACGATCATCGACCAATTGATCCTGATACCAGTAACCGGCAGGAATCAATGAAATAGCCGCATCGGGATCTACCTCAAAATCGGTAGCTACAAAATAACCCTCTTCGGTGCCATGAAATACCGGAGTAGCTGTTGAGCTCGATTTATTGGTACGGATCTTCTGCTTCTTATCAGAGTAGTTGACGAATGTTTTTAACTCTACACCGGTAAGCCATGGTTTATTTACCAGCCAGTCGAAACCTAAAGATGCACGTACAGTATTATCACGCTGTTTAGTGTAAGTATCGGTAAATGCATCAGGGTCGGCCTTCGAATTATAGCCACCGATATTGCCGGCAAGTGTAGCAAACAACTTCAAAGGAGAACTGGTGGAGCGACCAAGTGTATTGACATACGACAATGTACCACCGTTACGACGGTATTTGGTATGCGGTGAAGCCATTTCCGAGGTTGATGTAGTACTTTCAAGACTCACATTCAGATTACCCCCACTCTTACCCAGATCAAAACCCTTGTTTAAGGCAAGTAATTTAGTTTTCGGACCGGCAGAAACCACAGCCTGAAAAGGAGTGTATCCTTTAAATGTATTTACTTTTACCACCCCACCCGACACATCACCATATTCTACAGACGGAATACCGGTGATAACTTCGATAGACTCAATATTCGAAGTAGAAATATTGCGTGTATCAACGCCTTCGGTTCCTGCCAGAGAAGCATTGTTATTAAGGCGTACGCCATCAACCTCGACAGCTGACATAAAAGTAGGATTGCCCATCTCGCCCGATTGAGAGCGGATTTCAAAACGTTTGCCCGATGAAGTCAAATCATTATCTCCACTGGTTTTACCTCCCGGAAGCAATACCGAAATATCGGTAATACTGCTTACCTGCTGATGTTCGAGTGCAGCTTTATCGATGATATAAGAAGTAGCCGGATTGTGCTTATTGGCCTGAGCAGTGACCACTACTTCATCCAAAGCCAGGTTATCGGGATTAATTTCAAGATTCAGGAATGGCGTATCTCTGTGAATGGCTATTTTAAATTCGCGTTTCACAAAACCAAGGCAAGATACCACGAAAGTCTGATCACCTTCGGGCACGCCTTTAATTATGAATTCTCCTTTCTCATTGGTAATTGCCCACAGCTGATGATCGGGCAACATCACATAAGCAAACTCAACAGCAGAGCGATCCTCTGTGTTGATAACATGACCTTTCAGCACGTAATTTGCGGCAAATGATGAAAGAAAAGAAAAAAGAAATAATATAGTAATAGATATAAATCTCATTAAATACAGTCCTATTTTTATAATGGTATAAAAAACCACTTTTTCGATTGCAAAATTACAACAGTTAAATCCGGAGTGCAATCCCCAAAAATGTGTATTTGAGTAGTTACATATACCAATAATTAGGTAGTTGTCCGGAAGATGCTTTTTGCTTCATTTCGACTGGATTCTGATGCTGAAAACAGACCATGCTTTTAGTAACTTTACGCAATGCATTGCGTAACTCTACATTGTACTTTAAGTAAAGTTATTCAATGCATAGAATAATTACACAGATTTACAGCAACCTACATTACTGAATTTCAACACATTACAAAAGCCATTAAAACAGCTTGTCAGGAAGCGCTTTTCAGCTTCCCGGCAAGCGCTTGCCAACACGCCGGTGATAGCTTGCCAACACGCCGGTCAGCTATAGCCGGCATATCAGCTTAAACAGTGTATAAAATTGTCAATCATTTACACGAAGCAGAGAAATTATCTATCTTTGCGCCATGAATCAGTCATATAACCGCAAACCAATGTCGGGCTTACGTGCTTTGAGTCCGCTCATCGTCTTTCTTTGTCTTTACCTTGTTACTTCCATCATCGTGAATGATTTTTACAAGGTTCCCATCACAGTTGCCTTTCTTGTATCCTCATGTTATGCAATAGCGATTACCCACGGATTACCGCTGGATGAGCGTATTCATCAGTTTTCGAAAGGGGCATCGAATAAGAATGTATTGCTGATGATCTGGATTTTTATCCTTGCGGGGGCGTTTGCCACACTTGCCAAAGCCATTGGCTCGATTGATGCTACGGTAAATCTGACGCTGCACATCTTGCCCGATAATCTGCTTTTAGCAGGTATTTTCCTGGCGGCTTGTTTTATATCGCTCTCCATCGGTACTAGTGTGGGTACGATTGTTGCCCTTACTCCGGTTGCTGTGGGACTGGCAGATAAGACCGGAATTGCCCTACCCTATATGGTGGCTATTGTTGTAGGTGGTTCGTTGTTTGGCGATAACCTTTCGTTTATATCTGACACCACGATTGCAGCGACCAAAACGCAGGGATGCGATATGAAAGATAAATTCAGAGTCAATTCTATGATTGTGGTGCCGGCCGCTGTGGTAGTGCTGGCTATTTATATCTGGCAGGGAATGGGCGTTCACGAACTGACTTTAACGCCCGATATTGACTGGATTAAAGTTATACCTTATCTGGTAGTACTCGGTACGGCTATTGCCGGAGTCAACGTTTTTCTGGTTCTTACCATGGGAATTATCGTTGCCGGCATTATCGGTATCAGCACTTATAGCATTGATGTGTTCGATTGCTTTGCGGCCATGAGTACCGGAATCATCAGTATGGGTGAACTGATTATCATCACTCTACTGGCTGGTGGTATGTTAGAACTGATCCGATATAATGGCGGAATCAATTATATCATTAAAGGATTGACCCGAAAGGTCAGCGGCAAGCGTGGAGCTGAGTTAAGTGTTGGTGCATTGGTAAGTATCGCAAATGTATGTACCGCCAACAATACGATAGCCATTCTGACTACCGGCCCGATAGCAAAAGATATCGCTACCCGCTTTAAACTCGATCCGCGTAAAACGGCGAGTATTCTCGATACTTTCTCTTGTTTTGTGCAGGGCATTATTCCTTATGGTGCACAATTGCTAATGGCAGCCGGACTGGCAGGTATATCGCCAATTAGTATTGTAGGTAATTTATATTATCCTTTCACTATGGGTATTTTCGCATTGCTTGCTATTTTATTCCGTTATCCCAGAAGATATTCTTAAGACTCCGGTGCATTGCATAGCTTTGTGCAGCAGTTATTAAATACATAAAGAAAAAAGAGTTGTCCGACATATAGCGGACAACTCTTTTTTTATAGAATCAGAGTCATAATCGACTCTTTATTTTGAACTTAGTTACTTATTAAGGAACCAATACTTTGAACTTAGCATCGCCAACAGTTACGAAGTATACGCCGGAAGCTGCTACTGGAATACGGATTTCCGCACCCGAAGTTGCTTGTTTTTTAGCAATACCACGACCTGTTGTGTCGAATACGCTAACTGCTGATTCATCACCGAAGTTGCTGATAACGATTGTCATCGCTTCAGTATAAACGTTCAATGTTTCAGAAGTAAAGCCTTCGATACCAGTTGCATCAGTTACGAATGTATCAGATACGATTTCAGATACACCGTCTGCATATACAGCCTGTACGCCTGCAGTGTGAGTTACACCTCCTGCAAGGTTTGTCAACAGATATTCCATTTCATAAGTATTACCTGCCTGCTCACCATTGTGGAATACATTGAAGCTTGCTGGTTTAGCAGATGACATTGTAGATGGACCGCTTACGATGCTGATATCATCGAGCATAAATACAAATGCATCATTAGATACACATTGAATAGCAACATATTTAGCAGCAGCCGGTACAGTATAAGAATACTCTGTCCAAGCTGTTACAGGAACTTCTACATAAGTTGACGCAGAACCTGCAAGGTAGTTTGTAAAGTCTGAAGCTGCTTTACCAGTTGTAGAGTAAAGTACTTTCATACGTTCCAAACCATAATCAGACATATAGGTTTTTGCAGAGAAACTAAGTGTAAAGTCTGCAGAGAAAGCAAGTTCAGGAGAGATAATCCAGTCGTTGTTTGGTCCGGCTGTAGCAGCGAAACAAGCAAGGAACTGATCACCGCTGTTTGGCTGAATAGCAGGAGAATCTGCAGGAGTAAGCACCGGAGATGTAGCAGATGGATTGAATACGATATAAGACATTGCAGCAGTTGCATTATCGAAAGCAACACCCTGGAATGTATAAGTTGCACTGCCATCGCCATCAATATAGCTCCAGCCTAAATCGCCTGCAGAGTTCACTGTAAATGCAGTGTGACCTTCGAAGTCATCTTCCACAGCAGCATCACCCATATCCCATTTTACTAAACGTTGAGTAGCATCACCCGTTTCTTCGATAACGAAGTTCTGAGGAGCTTCATATTTGCTGAATTCTGCAGCAATAACAACATCACCTGTTACAACGATAGTACGTGGATTTTCTTTCACGCCATCACTCCATGATTTGAAGTAGTAATATTCATTAGCTGTTGCAGATAACACCGCTTCTTCACCATATGCAAATGTACCTGCACCTGTAACGCTACCGCCTTCAGATTCAGTAACTGTAACTGTATAACTCAAACCTGAAGCAATTTCATCCGAAGCAGTCATGCTTGATGCATTGCCGCCAGTGTAAATTGCCTCAACACCATAACGATACAATCCCGGAGCAATTGTTCCTAAGTTAGCATCCGTATATGAAAGACCTGTTACGTTTTCAGCATTCAGTTTAGTCCATGCTGATGTTGGTTCAGAAGAAAGACCACGATAAACATTGTAGTACAATGCGCCTGTAGCCAGCGTTACCATTTTTGGTTCAACTCTTCTATCGGCAATCACTGCATCTGATATTACAGGAGCAGCAAATGCAGATTCTATAGCATATACATTAGCTTTAGCACGTTTTGCAATATTACTTGTAGCAGGTGCTGTGTATGTAGAAGAACCAGTTGAAATTACATTAGCTCTGATCAGGAATACTCCCTGTGTTGAAGTAAGTTCCCATTCACCGTCTTCATATCTTATGAATGCTCCTAAAGAAGCGTTTTCGCCATCTTCATCCAAACCGATATAGTTAGATCTTGAAGAAGATTTAGAGAACCAAACCATAGCATAGAATTCACCATTGAATGGTACATATGGCAAATCGATGGTCTGCCAGTCGTTATCTGCAAATACAAATTCCTGACTTTCACCAAGCAATTCATGATCCTTATTGTAAATCATTACTTTAACCTGACGTGTACCATCAGCATTCGAGTTCTTCATGCTGTAAACATCAACACCTGTAATAACACCTGCTTCACTTGTGCTGAACAGATTACCATATGATGCCTCATAGTTGGCAGCAATTGCTGAACCGTTTTCTGCAGTACCATCATCAAGGATGTATTGTTTCATTTCACCCATCATTGGTGCTTCCCATGTAATCAAAGCTGCACCTGATGTTACGGCTACATTTAAATTCATCACAGGGAATGCGATTTCATTCAATGTAACTACAAGTCCGCTGATCGGATCTTCTACTACGATTTCTTCTACATAAGCAGAATAACCGTTTGCAGTGATTTTAAGACTGTATGTCTGTTCGCCATATACATTAGGAATAGTAAACGAACCATCAGCAAGAGTCAATACTTCGTAAGTTTCGTATCCGCTAAGCATAACTGTTGCTCCTTCAAGACCTGCCTGAATATCAGAGCCAAGAACTGTACCATTGATAGAGTAAAGAGGATAAGCTTCGATTGCAAAATCAAACGATCCGCCTTCTTCTGTTACATCAATTGCGAATGAACCATCTTTATAACCTTTCTTAGAAGTTTCAAGTACATATGTACCAGCTGACAATGGCAATGTATAGCTACCATCTGCTGCAGTATAAGTACTCTTTTCAGTACCCTGAACTTTAACAAGAACACCTGCTACCGGATTAGCACCATCGGTAATTACACCGCTTACAGAAGATTGTTCTTCGATTTTGAAATCATCAAAATACAGATAGAATTTATCAGGATCACTTGTTGCTTTGAACAAGAAAGTATATTCTTTGCTTGTGTCTACAGTAACATCAATAGAAATTGTTTTATAAGTATTGTATGTTACATCTTCCTGCCATAATTCATCAACTATAGATTCGAGATCCTGTTCTGTACCAAGATATAGTTCCATTCTTTCGGCGAATGTAGAAGACATTGCACGGGTTTTGAAACTTACAAGATATTGTTTTCCGGCTTCCAAAGGAATTTTTGGAGAAACCAGATAATCATCTGCAGTGTTTGTTGAGTGATAAGAATAACGCATACATTTGTTTGCAGTATCACGTGTCCATGTTTTACCATCTTCATTGTCATCAATCACTACCCATGTATCATATAATTCATCATCACCAAAGCCCATGAAATATGGAACTGAGATATTGAAGTCACCCAAGATTATTGGAGTTGAAGTAACTGCTGCACCTTCACCTGCAGCATTGATTGCAGATACTTTATACTGATATTTAGCTGTAGTCGGGATAGTAGTATCAGTAAATGTTGTTGAGGTAGCATTTTCTGTTAACACCACATTATCAGTAGTACGAACTACTTTATATGTTAATGTTTCGGGAGCAATATAACCACCCTGAGCACCTGTTACAGGAGCAACCCAAGTGATAATGCCATTAACACCATCTTTAGTTACAGTAATACTTGCAGGTGCAGCAGGTACATCAATACCCACATAAGCCGATTTTGATACGGCCGCACCTTCACCCGCTTCGTTTGATGCAATTACAGAATAAGTATATTGACCATTTTCAGTTACGATATCTGAATGAGATAAAGCCGAACCTACAGCAGGTGCATCAAAAGTTTTGATGATGCTGCCATCTCTCAATACATCAATTTTTGTCAGTGAAGAGATTGCTTCACCGGTTGCGGTAGTTGAAGGAGTATTAAAGCTGATTTCTGCATTCAAAGCACCATTTGCACCCGGAACAACAGTAAGGCTTGTTACTTTACCAGGTAGTTCAGATGGCTCTGTGCTGACATCAACTAAAGCAATAATAGTATTATTACCGCTGATATTTGAAGCAGATAAAGTAGTCCAGCTATCGCCGATAGCAATGTGTCCGCCATGGGTTGCATTTGGAGTGTTAGAAGAAGCACCCAAAGGATAACCACCAGTAGTAGTTAATGTATAACCAATAGCCAGAGGTTGTTCACCTGTGATAATGAATTCTGAATCAAGATCTACACTTGTCCATCCGGTTCCGAAAGTCGCTGTTTTGCTAACAAGGTTTACACCTGAAACAGTATTTCTGATCCATACAGACATTTCTGAAAGATTATCAGTGAAATTATCAGGAATACCAACTTTAATTGTTGTAATTTTAGTTCCAACATACTCAGAAAGTGCTGATACGGGGAATGTGATAGCTGCACTAAATGTGTTTGCAGAATTTGTACCCACTCCACTGTCAACATTATCAGTACAGTATCTTAAATAAGGAGTGAGTGTATCGTCTGAATCTGAATAATCCAGAGTTACAGCATCATTTTGTCCGTTAAGAACTACACTGAAAACATAGCTTACACCTTCCTGAAAAGCAAAATTCTGTCCGCGGCCATTGTTACCGATCCAGATTCTGTCGCCAGGTGTTGGGTTAGCTACACAATAGTCGTAAGTTCCGGCAGGAATGTCGATAGATACGCTATTGTTGATAATGATATTGGCTGTACCGCAATCACCATCTGCATTTGTTGGGATTTTGTAAGTGAAATTGTCATAAAAACCCTCAGAAGCAGGGCATGACGCTGTTAATGCACCGGTTTCAGGAATAATTGTTCCAAATAAACCTGTACCCATTAATAACTGATAACCTGAACCATCACCCCAAATATCGCCTGCTGTAAGTGTAATACGAGCCTTTCCTGCTGGAATAGGATCATTTTTAGTTACCGGCTGAAATTGTGGAGAGACATGATCTTTGATCATTAAAGATTTCGTACTGGCATCTCTGACTGC
>CAMTOS010000045.1 GCA_947074195.1 uncultured Bacteroides sp. | reverse complement strand
TGGTGCAGCCGGAGTTTATGAAAATCAAGCTTTGGTGTTAGTAAATAAAGGTGGATAAATATTCAAGCTCTCCTGCTTTGAATATATGGCGCTATACGGCTTTAGCTTTATTTGTAGCTGCATTTATTTTCGGAATAGGTTCGTTTGTTGCACTTCTTGCTCCATATAGTTCTTATGGACGAATGGTTTCCAACCTGCTTTCTCCGCTTTATGGCTGGGGAAATAATGCGCTGGCCTATATGGCAGAACGTGCAGATAGCTATATGTTCTATGAAAACGAAGTATGGATCAGAAGCATGGGTACTCTTGGTATCGCCATTGTTACATTTATTGTTATTGGCATACTTGCCTGGAGAGGCGGTCGTACTTATTGTAATGCCATTTGTCCGGTAGGTACAGTGTTGGGATTCTTATCCCGTTTTTCTCTGTTCAGACATCAGATTGATGAGAGCAAATGTAATAGTTGCGGACTTTGCGCACGTAACTGTAAAGCGGCTTGTATTGATGCAAAAAAACATACAATCGACTATTCACGCTGTGTGACATGCTTTGACTGTATCGATAAATGTAAGAAGAAAGCTATCAGATATGAGGTAGTGACCAAGAAGACTGATCTTCCGAAAGAAGAAAAATCGACTGAGAAAAAGGATGAGAAAGAAGTGGATAATGATCGCCGACAGATGCTGGCAGTGAGTAGTGCGCTCATCGTATCTTCTGCTCTGAAAGCTCAGGAGACAAAAATGGATGGTGGTTTGGCATTCATCGAAGATAAAAAGATTCCTAAACGTAAAACACATATTGCACCTCCGGGAGCAGCCAGTTTACGCAATTTCGCCCGCCAGTGTACTGCTTGTCAGCTCTGCGTATCGGTTTGTCCGAATCAGGTATTAAGACCATCTACAGACCTGTCTACATTTATGCAACCTGAAGTTTCTTACGAAAGAGGTTATTGCAGACCGGAGTGTACACGTTGTTCTGAAGTTTGCCCTACAGGAGCAATTATTCCGATTACCCGCGAAGATAAGTCATCGACTCAGGTTGGCCATGCCGTATGGATTGATAAAAACTGTGTGGTGCTGACTGATGGTGTGAGCTGTGGCAACTGTGCGCGTCACTGCCCGGTAGGAGCCATCACGATGATTGAACCATCACCGGATGATCTGGACGAAAAGAAAATTCCAATGGTAGATGTAGAACGTTGCATCGGTTGCGGAGCCTGTGAAAACTTATGCCCTGCCCGTCCGTTCAGCGCCATTTATGTAGAAGGACACCATATGCACAAAACCGTATAATAAAGAGAAAAGAGATGTCAGACAACAATAAAAATAAAATGAACCGCCGTAACTTCTTTAAACTTGTAGGTGGAGGTGCGGTGGCAGCAACAGGAGCAACTCTGATAGGTTGCAATGCCCGCACTCAAAACAGAGGTGGTGCGGCTTTAGGTGAAGTACCTAAAGATAAAATGACTTACAGAACATCAAATACATCAGGTGACAAAGTTTCTATTCTTGGATATGGATGCATGCGCTGGCCTTTATTGCCAACTCCTGCACCCGATGGAAATGTGATTGATCAGGAAGCTGTTAACGAACTGGTGGATTATGCGCTGGCGCATGGTGTGAACTATTTCGATACATCACCGGTATATGTCCAGGGATGGTCGGAGAATGCAACAGGTAAAGCACTTGCCAGACATCCACGCGATAGTTACTATATTGCGACTAAATTATCGAACTTCTCGCCTAATACATGGAGTCGTGAAGAGTCGCTGAAGATGTATTATAACTCATTGGAACAACTTCAGACAGACTATCTGGATTATATGCTGTTGCATGCCATCGGTCTGGGTGGAATGGAATCGTTACACACTCGTTATCTGGATAATGGAGTACTTGATTTCCTTCTTGCCGAACGAGAAGCAGGACGAATCCGTAATTTAGGTTTTTCCTATCATGGTGATGTTGAAGTTTTCGATTATCTTCTTTCAAAGAATGATGAATATAAATGGGATTTCGTTCAGATTCAGCTGAACTATGTGGACTGGCAACATGCGAAAGATATCAATCCACGGAATACCAATGCGGATTATCTTTTAGAAGAACTTGAAAAAAGAAATATTCAGGCGGTTATCATGGAACCACTATTAGGTGGACGTCTGGCAAAATTGCCCGACTATCTGGCCAAAAGACTGAAACAGGAACGCCCGGATAATAGCGTTGCCTCATGGGCATTCCGTTATGCCGGTACTCCGGAAAGTATACTGACTGTACTAAGCGGTATGACTTACATGGAGCACCTTGAAGATAACATCAGGACATATGCACCACTTGAACCACTAAGCAAAGAAGAGGACGATTTGCTGATTGACACTGCCCGTTTGATGATAGAATATCCGCTGATTCCTTGTACGGCTTGCCAGTATTGTATGCCATGTCCTTACGGTATTGATATTCCATCCATCATACAACATTATAACAAATGTGTTTCAGAAAACAATTATCCGCAGAGTAGTCAGGATGAGAACTATCGTAAATCGCGTCAGGCCTTTCTGGTGGGATATGACCGAAGTGTACCAAAGCTTCGTCAGGCCAATCATTGCATCGGCTGCGATCAGTGTTCACATCATTGTCCGCAAGCCATTAAGATTCCTACAGAATTAATGCGTATTGATGATTATGCAGAGAATCTTAAACAAGGTACATTATGATGCAGGATTTAATAAGCCGACTCCACGAAGGAGGCTTTTCGCTTGTAGTTGCTAACGAAGGACATATCCATACCTATACACAACGCGGCGTTGCAGATTTGTATGAACTTTGTCAGAATGACCGCTCATTTCTGAAAGGAGCATTAGTTGCCGATAAAGTAATTGGCAAAGGAGCTGCAGCGTTAATGATTTATGGAGGTGTGAAGGAGGTCTATAGCGATGTCATCAGCGAACCGGCATTACAACTTTTTAATGATCATCAGGTAAAAGTGAGCTATAAGACGTTGTCGCCCAATATCATTAATCGTACCGGAGATGATTGTTGTCCTTTAGAGAAACGCTGCATCGCAACGAACGACATAGCTCTATTACTGAATATTATAGAAAGTTTTATTACGCAAATGAGGGCGCAAACCCGATAAGATTTTATATTTGTAAAACGATATTAATTTAAAATACATATCACCATGCAGACGACCACTTTAAAGCTCTATACCCTGAGCTATAGCGAAATGAAGACTTACCTGATGGCAATGATTTTTGCTGCAGGAAATATACTTCTTCCACAATTAGTTCATTTTGTACCGCAGGGCGGTTTTATTTTCCTTCCTATCTATTTCTTTACGCTGATTGCAGCCTATAAATATGGATGGAAAGTAGGTTTACTGACAGCCATTCTTTCTCCGGTTATCAATCATTTGTTATTTGGCATGCCTCCGTTGCCTGTGCTTCCTGCAATCCTGACAAAATCAGTTTGCCTTGCATTAATGGCCGGTTTCACTGCCCAATACTTTAAAAAGATATCTGTTCCAATTCTGATTATGGTGGTTCTTGGTTATCAGATCATCGGCACATCGGTGGAATTCTTCATGGTCGATAGTTTCAGAGAAGCTATTCAGGATTTCCGCCTGGGAATACCGGGAATGCTGATTCAGATTTTCGGCGGCTATTTAGTGATACGCTATCTGCTTCGCAAATAAACTGAAAACAAAACCTTACAATTAAATAATGATGAAAACGCAAGCCTTAGTCGCTTGCGTTTTTTATTCTGCTAAATATCATCGAAAACTCCCATTAATGAAAAAGAAATTGAGTATCATATTTATCCTTATCATTTTATGCGGTGCCATTGCATATGCATCTATTCATCCGGTACTGGGTCGATCACCCAGAGGAGAACGTCTTGAAAGAATGAAAGCTACGCCAACTTACTATGATGGCAAATTTCATAACCTGTCTCCTACGCCACAATTAACCACTAAGAAGAGTAAATTCAGAACGATGTTCGATTTTATCTTCGAAAAAAGAGAAGGCACAAAACCGGAGATAAACATTCCAACCATTAAAACGGATCTGAAAAGCCTGCCTAATGATAGTAATATCCTTATCTGGATGGGACATTCATCATATTATCTGCAACTGGATGGAATGAAAATGCTTATCGATCCGGTATTATATCATGCGGCTCCTTTATCATTCGTAAATAAACCATTTAAAAACACCAGCCTCTATAAAGCAGAAGATATTCCTGATATCGATTATCTGATTATTACCCATGATCATTTCGATCATCTGGACCATAAGGCTGTAAAGAAGCTAAAAAACCGTATCAGTAAAGTAGTTTGTCCTCTTGGCGTAGGCGAACACTTTGAATACTGGGGCTACCAACCCGAACAGCTGACAGAATTATACTGGAATGAAGAAGGTACCCTGGCGAATGACAGCAAAATAACCTGTCTTCCAGCACGCCATTTTTCGGGCAGGACGTTTAAACGTGACCAAACTTTATGGGCATCGTATATGCTCGAGACACCATCTAAAACAATTTATATTGGTGGTGACAGCGGTTATGATACACACTACAAAGAAATTGCCGGTAAATTTCCGGAAATTGATCTGGCATTACTTGAAAACGGGCAGTATAACGAAGATTGGAGATATATTCACCATTTACCTGAAGATCTAATTGAAGTTATTAAAGACTTATCTCCAAAATCGGTATTTGCCGGCCATAATTCGAGATATGCTTTGGCGAAACATCCATGGAATGAGCCTTTAGAAATGGTTTATCAGTCGGCTCAGGAAAACAATTTAAATCTTTTAACACCCATAATCGGAGAAAAAATCAATCTTGATGAGGAGAATTCTACCACAAAATGGTGGTAGAAACAAAAGAACGAAAAAAAAGTTCGAAACAGATGAAAAAAAAATGCAGCCCCTTTTTATTTGAGGCTTAAGACATTAGCTTTAACAAGCGCTTTCCGGTAAAAAATAAGTGATAGAAAGATTTGCATAGTAAAAATATTCCCTCTATATTTGCATCGCATTTGAAAGGAATGAGTGCTCATTAAAAAGGAAGTTTGGGTGAGTGGCTGAAACCAGCAGTTTGCTAAACTGCCGTACGAGTAATCGTACCGGGGGTTCGAATCCCCCAGCTTCCGCTCTTTTCTTTTGCATCACCAAAAACAGCAAATTTGGTAAATACATAAATAAGCAGTTATCTCACGATAACGGCTTTTTTTGTTTTTAGCCCCACCCTCACTATAACCCGGGCTCAGCAGATATTCTAATACAGATGTTCATAATAAAAAAGCGAGACTTTCGCCCCGCTTCAATTTCATAAAATTAATTTGCTTATCGATGCTGCCTGCTTGGACACCATGTACGCTCATCGTCGAGCCTGAAGACATATTTGCCACTTACTTTACAATAGTGCAGATCTTCTTTGAACTCATATTTCACATTATAGTTTTCCAACTTAATCATTGCACTATCCATATACTGCTCATAAAGCGACATGGTTAAATCATCGCCAAATTTAATACACCGCTCCTTACAATAATCCAGTATGATACTTTCAGAAATAAAGCTAAACTGGAAAGTATGAGACTTATTCGTATTATAATGATTTTCTATATATAGTATAGTTTCATCCTTTTCTGCATTCTCAAGCTTTGTCAAGGTAGAATCACTTAACACAATCATATTTGTCTCTGAATATATTTCATGATCTCCACAAGCTCCTAAATTTCCCGTAATCTGCCTGAATAAAGAAATATTACCCGCAAACCCTTTTCCGAAGAATAATTCTTTAGAAGCAATTATATTATTGCAATCAGGAAAGCATACTTTACTCTTCTCATAATGTGAATATGTAAAATTCAGCTCCTTGACATTTTCTTTATTGATATGATAACCTTCGAATTCTCCCTGGAATATTGCATCAACATCATTTTGATATAATCGACGTATTTTAAAACCATTATGCGCCAATGCTTCCAGTTTATCAAGCTTTGATGGTCCGGGGCGATCTCCGATGAAGACGAAATTGGTTCTTTTTGTTACAGAGCTATCAATATCAGCTCCGAATTTCTTTAAAACCATAGCCAATTCCGATCTTTTCTGATTAAAATCGCCGGTGATAACCACTTTACGATCATAGAACGGACTATCTTTATCTGCACTGGCCAGATCTTTAATCAGGATATCTCCTTTCAGAGTTTTATCCTCATCAGCAAAGTTCAGTGTATAAGATTTAGTCGTTGATTTTTCTTTCCGATCGACTGAAGCCATTTTCTTCCAGTCCGGCTGATTTCCGTCGATAAGCTGTAATGCAAATTTAGCACAACATTCGGCATCATATAAAGCGTTGTGATGGGCATTTGCATCATAATCCAGACCGAATCCTACGCATAACGATTTAAGGCTCTTACGTCGAAAACTATCGCATGTGCAATTGAACTCTTTAATACCCATCGGCATCATGTTATAATGATCCAAATTCTTATTTAGTACATCTTTATCGAATCTGGAATTATGAGCGTAAAGAGGATAACTTGTGAAATAATGCTGAATGTCATTCCAGAGCACATCGAATGTAGGTGCATTATGCGTATCCTCAGGAGTTACATGATGATAATTCATCACATTTGCATCGTATTTATTTCCGGGTGGCTGAATAAGAAATTCTTTTTTCTCAATGATATCACCATTCTTTACAACTACCACTCCTAACTGACAAGCCATGCGGGTGTTTGTCGCTGTCTCAAAATCTATTGCTACAAAATTTTTATCCATACAAGCTATAAGATTATCATTACAACACAAAGATAAATATTATAGACAGACATCGCTTTGATAAATGAGAAATATTAGACATACTCCATAAGCTATGGCAAGAATAAAAAAATGGCCCCGGAAATTATCCCGGAGCCATCTGTATTTAAATTTTTGAAAACAGAATATTATTTCTGCTTTTTATAATTTTCTAAACCTGTTTCAAGGAATTTGATATATTCAGGAATGCTTTCATTAAACTGATAAGCTTTTGTCAGCGGTGAGCCTTCATTGTTTACCAATACATAGAAAGGTTGCGCATTAGAACCAAACTTCACGCTCTGAAGATAACTCCATTTATCACCAACTGTACGTAGTACACGTTTTTTACCGTTCTCATAAACGGTTACGTTTTCGCTCAATGGTGTTTTATCATCTACATAAAGCGTAATCAATACATAATCATCATTGATCATTGAACGCACTTTATCGTCTGTCCAAACCGACAATTCCATTTTACGACAGTTTACACAACCATAACCGGTAAAGTCGAGCATCACTGGTTTGTTATGACGAGAAGCATATTCCATGCCTAAATCGTAATCTTCGAATTGTGCATGAACTTCGTCATTGTAAAGATTCAGATCTTGGGTGTGCATTGGTGGGGCAAAAGCACTTACAGCCTTAAGCGGAGCACCCCACAAACCTGGAATCATATATACTGCGAATGCCATTGAGATAAGCGCCATAAAGAAACGGGTTACACCGATTTTATTTTCATCATCATCGTGTTTGAATTTGAATTTACCTAAAAGATACAATCCTAACAACATAAAGATTACGATCCATAATGACAAGAATACTTCACGATCGAGAATGCGCCAGCCATAAGCTAAATCGGCAACTGAAAGGAATTTTAAGGCAAATGCCAACTCAAGGAAACCCAGTGTTACTTTGATTACATTCATCCAGCCACCAGATTTTGGCATTGACTTCAACCATGTTGGGAAAAGTGCAAAAAGTGTAAATGGCAATGCCAAAGCAATGGCAAATCCTAACATACCGATAGCAGGAGCAATAAAGTTACCTGTAGTTGACACCTGTACCAACAAGAAACCGATGATAGGGCCAGTACATGAGAATGATACCAGTGAAAGCGTAAACGCCATTAGGAAGATACTCAGTAAACCGGTTGTTGATTCGGCTTTATTATCTACAGCATTACTCCATTTAGATGGCAGACGGATTTCGAATGCACCAAAGAAAGAAGCTGCAAACACTATCAGCATCAGGAAGAACAGGATATTAAACACTGCGTTCGTTGAAAGAGCATTAAGAGCACTTGGTCCAAACAGTGCAGTAACAATTAAACCGATAGCTACATAAATCACAACGATTGATGCACCATAAGTCCAGGCATCACGGATACCTTTCTTTTTATCTTTTGTACGTTTCAGGAAGAAGCTTACAGTCATTGGAATAATAGGCCATACACATGGCGTAAGCAATGCAATGAAACCACCTACCATACCGGTAAAGAAGATATAAAGCCAAGAACGGTCTACAACATTATCTTCACCAAAAGCATGCAATTCATCAATAACCGGACGCCATAAAGCATCAGGTTCAAGTTCTCCACGCTGTTCAGGGATGATTTCATCCTGAGCAGATGCCACTTCTGAAGCCTCAATAGTTGCAGGAGTTGGTTCTGTGGGTGTAACTACTGCTGCTGTGGATCCGGCTACATTGGCTGTACCCGCGAAATCGAAGTTAACTGCAGTTGGAGGCAAACAAGCTTCATCATTACAGATACCATATTCCAGATAACCTTCAATAGAATATTGAGGAGCTATAAACTTTAGTTTTTGAATAAATTCAGCTTTATTTTCGAAATAGCGTAATTGCATCTCGAACAAATTGTCGTATTTCTCAATTTCTTTACCAACAGGAACCAGATTACCAACAAGTTCGATACCGCTCATTTTATCGACATTAAAACTTGCCGATGTAGGTCCGTCATCACCTAAGTCTGTAGAATAGAGATGCCATCCCGGATCAATAGTCGCTGTAAACACAATTTCAGCTTCAGTATCAGAGATAGTCTTTAGTTCACTTTTGAATTTTGCAGGCTCATGTATTTGTGCAAAAGCAGTTATCGCAACAAACAGAAGCAGGAATAGCGAATAAGTCTTTTTCATTCTTTTTGTTATATGTATCAGTAAATAGAATTATACTTCATAATCAACGCAAGAGCGTTCGTCTTTTACATTAGCTAATAGTTTTGCAGCTTCCACATGTGCGGGGTGTGTTGCATAAGCTTTCAGATCTTCCATATTATCAAACTCACTATAAAGTGCGATATGCCATGTTTCAGCCGGATTCATGTTCAATCCTACTTCAATTTTACGAATAAATGGTATGACCGCAGGCAAAGCCTCGATAGCCGCTTTAAACTGATTCATTACGGTTTCTTTTTCGGCGGTGCCGATTTCCTCTTTTAACTTAAAAAGCACAATATGTTTTATCATATTCAGTGGGTTTATGATTAGAATTAGCTATAAAATCGTTTAATTAATTGGCAAATTTATACTTTTCAGCCTAATATGTAAAATTTATGCTAAACATTTTAAGGCTTATTGACTACTCTACAAATTTAAATCTTTTTGCATACTTTTTGCATCAAAATCGAAGTTTAATTTAGTTTAAAAATCAAATTAAGTAGATAAAAGCTTAAATGATATGTCCGGATATTTATCATATTATATCAGAAAATCGTATCTTTGTCATATCTGAGATAGATAAATACATAATTTCATAAATACATAATTCATATAACGATGTTAATTATAGGAATTGCAGGTGGTACAGGTTCAGGAAAAACCACCGTAGTCAGAAAAATTATTGAGAGTCTTCCGGCCAGCGAAGTGGTACTTTTGCCACAGGATTCTTACTATAAAGATAGTAGTCATGTGCCCGTTGAAGAACGTCAGAACATCAACTTCGACCATCCTGATGCTTTTGAATGGAGCTTGTTGTCGAAACATGTAGCCGCTCTGAAAGAAGGAAAAAGCATCGAACAACCCACTTACTCTTATCTGACATGTACCCGTCAGCCGGAGACGATTCACATCGAACCCAAAGAAGTGATTATTATCGAAGGAATTCTTGCACTTTGCGATAAGAAACTTCGCAACATGATGGACCTGAAAGTTTTTGTTGATGCCGATGCTGATGACCGCTTGATACGTGTTATTCAGCGTGATGTAGTGGAACGCGGACGTACTGCAGAGGCAGTAATGGAGCGTTATATACGCGTTTTGAAACCGATGCACCAGCAGTTTATTGAACCTTGCAAAAGATATGCAGATCTTATTGTACCTGAAGGTGGAAACAATCAGGTAGCTATTGACATTCTAACCATGTACATCAAAAAGCATCTTTAGAATATCTTTTAAATGACGATACGACAAATAAAAATGCTATCCGCCGTGATAGCATTTCTCCTGTTTTTCTCTGCCTGCAATAACAAGGCTTCTCATCACAAACTACCTGATACAATTTCGCTCGATGAACTAAAAGAAAAAGGCGAGCTGGTTGTATTGACACTCTATGGATCTACCTCATATTTTATTTATCGCGGTCAGGAAATGGGCTTCCAGTATGAGCTCAGTAAACAATTTGCTGAGAATCTGGGATTGAAGCTGCGCATTGAAGCATCAAAGAATATCGATGAAATGGTTCAAAAGCTTCTCGATGGTAAAGGGGATATCATTGCCTACACATTGCCTGTGAGTAAGGAGTTAAAAGACAGCGTTCTCTATTGTGGTGAATCTTTTATCACTCACCAGGTGTTAGTGCAACGTGGCAACACCAGCACTCGCCCGCTGCGCGATGTAACTGAACTCATCGACAAAGATGTTTATGTTAAGCCGGGCAAACATTACGACCGCATGATGAATCTCAACGATGAGCTTGGTGGTGGAATCAGAATTCATAAAGTCGATAATGATAGTCTGACCATAGAAGATCTGATCATCCAGGTGGCCAACGGAACCATTCCATATACTGTAGCCGATAATGATCTGGCCCAGTTGAATACCACTTATTACCCCAATCTGAACGTAAAACTAAAGGTGAGCTATGATCAGCGCACGTCCTGGGCAACCCGCCTTGACCACGTTGAACTTGCTGAAGCAGCCAATCGCTGGCACGACGAAAATGTGACTTCACCAGCTTACAAAGCAAGTACCAAACGCTATTTTGAATTGAGCAAAGCCATTACCCATCCTACTATTCTCTCGCTGCGCGAAGGAAAGATATCGCATTATGATTCTTTATTTAAGAAATATGCCAGTGATATTGACTGGGACTGGCGTTTGCTTGCATCTTTGGCTTATACGGAATCTAACTTCGATACCGCAGTTGTATCATGGGCAGGAGCCAGAGGATTGATGCAGTTAATGCCACGTACGGCAACAGCCTACGGAATTCCTGAAGGCCGGGAGTTTAATGCGGAAGAAAACATCAAAGCAGCAACAAAATACATCAAGGATATGAATAAGAGTCTACGCAGCATTCCCGATAAAGACGAGCGCACATATTTTATTCTTGCTGCTTATAATGCCGGACTCGGCCATATCTATGACGCCATTGCACTGGCCAATAAACATGGTAAGAACCGGGCAAAATGGTATGACAATGTTGAAAACTTCATTCTACTAAAGAGCAATGAAGAGTATTATACAGATTCCGTTTGCAGAAACGGATATTTTCGCGGTGTGGAAACTTATAATTTTGTCCGCGAAATTATGGAGCGATACGACATATACAAACAAAAAATTCCGGCTGAATAATCAACCGGAATTTTTTATATCTATCATATCTGTAATTTAAAACAGATTCAGTTTATTTTTCTGAGCTTCTTCCATACTCACCGTTTCGCGTTTCAAATCCACGCTTTTAGCACGCAAACTTTCATACATCTTATTCACTTCGGCCACATATTCATCTTTCTGATTTGGATTGAGCAAACGTGCTGCCACACCTGCATTTTGCGAGGCATCTTTCATATGAATAACCGGACCACCATAGACCGGAGCAATTTTCAATGCAGTATGTAAGTTAGAAGTTGTTGCGCCACCAATTAGCAAAGGAATATTCAAGCCGGCCTTTTCCATTTCGAGGGCCACATGAACCATTTCTTCAAGAGATGGAGTTATCAGACCACTTAGTCCAATGATATCCACTTTCTCATCGATAGCCGTTTTAACGATAATTTCAGCCGGGACCATTACGCCAAGATCCACCATTTCATAACCATTACAGGCCATAACCACCGATACGATATTCTTACCAATATCATGTACGTCACCTTTTACTGTAGCCATTAGCACTTTACCTGCTGATGAAGAACCTTCCTGCTTTTCGTCTTCAATAATCGGTTGAAGTATAGCTACTGCCTTTTTCATGGTACGGGCCGTCTTCACTACCTGAGGCAAAAACATCTTACCTGCACCAAACAGTTCGCCCACATAGTTCATGCCAGCCATTAACGGACCTTCGATAACGTCTACCGCACGAGGATAAAGTTTCAGTGCTTCAGCCAGATCTTCTTCCAGATGGTCACCATTTCCTTTTACCAAAGCATATTTCAGACGTTCCTGAACCGATTCAGCTCTCCAGGCATCTTGCTTCACTGCATGTGTCGAATGATTTCCAGCATTCTGATTTTTCAATTCTTCAGCCAGATCAATCAATCTTTCGGCTGCATCAGGACGGCGGTTCAGCACCACATCTTCAATATATTCCAATACATTGGCAGGGATATCCGTATAAAGCACCGAAGTAGCAGGGTTTACAATACCCATATCCATTCCCACCTGAATAGCATGATACAAGAACACTGCATGCATCGCTTCGCGGATATAATTGTTGCCACGGAAAGAGAAAGAAAGATTACTTACACCACCGCTAACATGTGCACCCGGAAGGTTTTCTCTAATCCATCGTGTAGCATTAATAAAGTCAATGGCATAGTTATTATGTTCTTCGATACCCGTTGCAATAGCAAGTACATTTGGGTCGAAGATAATATCATGTGGGTTAAAACCATCATTAACCAGAAGATGATATGCACGATTGCACACTTCTATTTTTCGTTCTGCAGTATCAGCTTGCCCTTTTTCATCGAAAGCCATGACTACTACTGCCGCACCGTATCTTTTAATCAGACGGGCACGATTCAGGAATTGTTCCTCGCCTTCTTTCAAAGAAATCGAATTTACAACCGCTTTGCCCTGCAAACATTTCAGTCCGGCTTCGATTACATCCCATTTCGATGAGTCAATCATCATCGGAACACGGGCAATTTCGGGCTCAGATGAAACCAGATTCAGGAAGTTTACCATTTCGGTTTGCGTATCCAGCAAACCATCATCCATATTTATATCGACGATCAAAGCCCCATCTTCCACCTGTTGGCGGGCAATTGAGAGAGCTTCATCGTATTTCTTCTCATTAATCAGACGCAAAAATTTACGCGAACCTGCCACATTACAACGTTCACCGATATTCACGAAATTATTTTCAGGCTTCACTTCAAGAAGTTCAAGTCCGGAAAGCCACATACTATCGGGTGCCGCAACAGGCACGTGCGGCTTGGCATCTTTTACCAATGCACTGTATTCGGCAATGTAAGCATCGGTAGTTCCGCAACAACCACCCATAATATTAACCAATCCTTCAGTAATATACTCTTTTACTTCGACTGCCATTTCAGCAGGAGTCTGATCGTATTTACCCAGACTATTAGGTAAACCGGCATTAGGATATACACTTATATAATAAGGAGCACGATGTGCAAGTTGCTCAAGGAAAGGTTTCATCTGTTTCGCACCAAACGAGCAGTTCAGACCGATAGAGAAGATCGGTGCATGCTGAACAGAGGCCAGAAAAGCGTCAAGGGTTTGTCCGGACAAAGTACGCCCTGCCGTATCCGAGATAGTAATTGAAAGCATTATCGGAACAACCACACCGGTTTTTTCCATAGCAAATTCGGCAGCTACTAATGCAGCTTTCGCATTCAGCGTATCGAAAATGGTTTCGATAAGTAGTGCATCGATACCACCTTCGAGCAAGGCTTCCATTTGTTCCTGATAAGAAACAACCAATTCATCGAAAGATAAAGCACGGTAAGCAGGATTATTTACATCCGGACTCATCGAGCATGTTTTATTGGTAGGACCCACAGAACCTGCCACAAAGCGAGGTTTATCGGGTGTTAATGCAGTAAATTCATCGGCTACTTCACGGGCAAGTTTTACAGCAGCCAGATTCATCTCACGCACAAAGCTTTCCACGTGATAATCGGCCATTGCCACAGTTGTCGAACTAAAAGTATTGGTTTCAATGATATCTGCACCGGCTACAAGGTATTTGCGGTGAATATCCTGAATAACATCGGGACGGGTAAGGCAAAGCAAATCGTTATTCCCTTTCAGCATGCCGGGAATATCTTTAAAGCGTTCGCCACGGAAATCAGCCTCTTCTAACTGATATTGCTGTATCATGGTACCCATTGCGCCATCTAAAATAAGAATGCGTTCGGGCACCAGTTGTGCTATTGTTTTTTTATTCATAAATTATCTTTTAAACATACGATCCATATCGCGACGATCGTCTTTTGCTTTTATCGATTCGCGCTTGTCATATTGCTTTTTACCTTTTGCAAGGGCAATAACAAGTTTTGCCAATCCTTTTTCATTGACAAACAGGCGGACAGGTACAATAGTAAAACCTGCATCTTTTAAGTTACGCTCCAGTTTGCGAAGTTCTTTTTTACTTAGAAGCAGCTTCCTGTCACGACGGGCAGTGTGGTTATTGTACGAGCCATAAAAATATTCGGCAATGTGCATGTTTTTTACCCACAGTTCGCCTTTGGCAAAATAACAGTAGGTATCTACCAGACTTGCTTTCCCCATACGAATAGATTTAATTTCCGTACCAGTAAGCACTATACCGGCTGTATAGGTATCGACCAGTTCATAGTCGAAAGTAGCCCGTTTGTTTTTAATATTTATAGCAGGAGCTGTTTTCATATCAATCAATTTAAAATAGCAGTCAGCTTATTGAATACAAACTGAATAACTGCCGGACAAATTAATAACAATAAAGAAGCCAGAATGGTGAAGCGGAAACGATTTTTCTCATCGATTCCCATCATTACAGGAACACCTTCCCAAACAATGTAAACGATATAAAACTGTACCATCCAGCCAATCACGGTAAAATCGGGATAGATACCAGTTACTATATGAATCAAGAAAATAACGACCATGGCATAGCCGGCGAACTGACGCGCCAAGAGCACATCGCTCGGTCCGTGAAACATACGAACCCGCATTTCGTTGATCAGATAGGCTGATAAAAAGCATCCGCCAAACAGCGCTACTACCACTTCAGAGCAGTTAGTCATGGCAATCTGGAAACCCAGAGGACCACCCCACCCGTTGGTAATAAGCGAACCGATGAAGACGGCGAATGCGCATAAAGCAATCATAGGATAGACGAAAGATGTAAATACCTTCTGTCTATCCTCTTCTAATGAAATTTCCTCCCAGGCTTTTGCCGGAGAGGAAACCAGTATCTTTATGGTTTGAAATAAATCTCTGTAATTCAAAATTTAATTTTCCTTCGTTGGATCGTAAACTATAGAATAAGTTTTTTTGGTTGTCATTGAATCATTTAATCCTTTATTATTCGGATTTGCATCAACTTCAATCTCAATAGTTACAGGACTATTATTCATCATTAAAAATGATTGAATATCAAATGTTTTTATGTAAACCTGTGGTATAAATGATTGGAAAGCATTGAATGAAGTAGTATAAACAGTTTCTTCTTCAGGAGTACCAGAATGACGTAATTCAAATTTAACTTTGCCTTCTTCCTGATTAGCAGGATTATAAACCAAAGTAAAGAAATGAGCATTCTTTAAATAATAATATCTTATACCAGTCATCAAGTAACGACCTCTAACAAGAGTTAATGACTGATCAGTACTAGCAGTCATAACATTATCAAGACTAATAATAGGAGATGTAGCGATTGAATCATTATATGCACCCGGAGCACTAATGCGCTCAACACCACCATCTAAAGAAACAGCAGCCTGAAGATTTGCATTAATAATTTTGCCTGAAGTAGCAATATTTTCATTACCCTCTTCATTATAATTAAACATCACATAAGCCATTCTTGTATTTGTTGGATTAAAGCCCATAGATGTTTTTACAGATTCCAGAGAAGTAGATGTCGGATAAATAGATGTACCGGCAAGATCTTTAAAAGATGTTAATCCCATATAATTTACAACTTCAACTACACCCTGTCCACTTGGTGTATAGTTTGTGTCTCCGATACAAGATGTCATTCCTAAGCCCAACATTAAGGTAAGGGCCATTACCATAGCATTAAATTTTTTCATAAAATTATTTTTAGCGATTGCAAAGATAAATGTTTTCTAATTTATCCTATAAACGTAAGAACTAAAAAAATACTGCACCGACTAAGAAATAATTTTTGCAAAAAGATCAATATGCTCATCTACATATCGTGCTATAGTATCTGTTACCTGCTCTTCCATTTCGAAAAACACCTCTTCCAGTTCATCAAAAGTTTCGTATTGTTCGTACATGGCCATAAATTCATCATCATCACGTTCGCGCTGAAGATCATCTTTATTGGCATCATATATTTTTTTTGCCTTATAGATTAGTTTAGAGAAACCATCAGCTCCCCAAAGACGCATTACTTTAGCAAAAGGATTATCGAAGATATATCCGCCATAGCCATTCTGAATGAGTTGACAAAAACCTCCCGACATAATTTCATCTCTAAAAATGCGGTAAGCCAGCAAAGAATGTTGCTCGCCTGTAAGCTTCGCCATATTTTCAGCGGTCCACTGATCGCCCATTACTTCCAGATATTTATCGGTAAATACATTTATAAATGCATCCATTCCGTCGGCTGCGCCTGCCTGTAAAGCAGAGTCTTTAATCTCTATCATAACACTTTCTGTTAGTTTTAATATGCGAAGATAATTAAAACTGAAGCAACAGACAATTTAGTGGTTAACTATTTACTTATTATTATATCACTAATAAGTGAGTTGTTGCATAGCACTGTGCATAAACTTGCATAGCGCTATGCAATAAGATGCACAGCGCTATGCAGTAAAACAGTGATAGCTTATCAATAAGCTGAGAAATAAAACTATATCTGTAATTCAAGGTTAGCTTTAATCCTGTAAAACTTTCATGGCAATTTCAGCACAAGCTTCAGCATCAGCCAGAGCATGTTCGCTATTTCTCATCTTATAACCAATATGAGAGGAAACAGTATGTAGCTGATGATTCGGAAGTGCAGGAAATTTGCGACGAGCTGCAGAAAGCGTACATTCAAATGAATAATCCGGATATTGCATTTTATAGAGTTCATGACATCTTTTCAGACACTCTTCATCAAAATTTTTATTATATGCAATAATAGGAAGTCCGTCTATTTTAGATGCGATAACTGTCCACACATCCGGAAAAAGAGGAGCTTTAGAAGTATCATCTGTAGTGATACCATGAGAATCGCTGGCCCAACGAGAAAAGAAATCTGGTTGAGGTCTAACTAAATGATGAGATTTTTCGACGATCTGACCGTCACGAACAATAACAACACCAACACTGCATACGCTTGTAAGATACTGATTTGCAGTTTCAAAATCTAAGGCAACAAAGTTTTTCATAAAATCAAATTTTTCAATATAGGTTCAGTAGGCAAACCGCAGATGGGGTTTGCAGATTATTTAGTTCAAAAAAGTATTTCGTCAACAAAGCTGACACAAAGATACGGATATTCATTAATATACCAATATTTTAACACAAAAAATATACTTTCTCAAGATATTTGATTATCCTATTCTATTAGTTGTATATCTCGTACAATTTCAACGCATATTTATCGATTTGATACTCAAATTTGCATTTTTATCAAATTTTAGTTGTCTAAAAAACCAATTGTTACACCTTATTAGCGAATTATTCTATATCATTCATTAAATAGAGGAGTAAATTTGCAAAGCCAATTAAACACAAATATGTAATACCATTTAAAATAAAATGAAAAAACTTATTACTCTTTTTGTAGTGGGGCTGATTTCCTCGCTATTTGTACTTCAGGCACAAACACCCGCTTTTCCTGGAGCTGAAGGTTTTGCACGCTATACCACGACAGGTGGCCGCGGAGGCGATATTTATCATGTAACCCATCTGGGTGATAGTGGTCCCGGTTCACTGCGCGATGCAGTTAGCAAAGGAAACCGTACCATTGTGTTTGATGTTTCGGGTACGATTGAACTGAGTGAGAAACTGGAGATTAAATATCAAAACATTACAATTGCAGGCCAAACTGCTCCCGGTGATGGCATTTGCATCAAAAACTTTACTGTAGTCATTAAAGCCGACAATGTCATCATTCGCTTTATCCGTTGCCGTATGGGCGATGAAAAAGATTCAGAAGATGATGCCATGTGGGGAAGAAATCAGAGCAATGTTATTATCGATCACTGCACTATGAGCTGGAGTACTGATGAATGCTCATCTTTCTACGGTAATAAAAACTTTACGATGCAATGGTGTATCCTGAGCGAAAGCCTTACTAACTCGATTCATGGTAAAGGTTCACACGGATATGGTGGTATTTGGGGTGGCGAAGGTGCAACTTTCCATCACAACATTCTGGCACACCATGCCAGTCGTACACCACGTATGTGCGGCAGCCGATATACCGGTCGCCCTGATGACGAACTTGTTGACATGCGTAACAATGTTATTTATAACTGGGGACCGACCAATGGCGCCCATGCCGGAGAAGGCGGTAGCTATAACATCGTGAACAACTATTATAAACCAGGTCCTTCGACTGCAACTAAAAACAGCATAACTTATCGTATTTTCCAGCCAAATGCCGATAATGGTGGCAACACAAACCCCCAGGGTATATGGGGCATTTTCTATGTAGATGGTAACTATTTTGATGCTTCATGCAGCAGCCTTTCTTCATCAGCAAAAACCAGTATTGCGCAGACCAATGCAGACAACTGGGTTGGAATTCATCCACATACAGGAAACGGACCTCTTCCCGGTGGCTCTATCGATGGCATTAAAAGCACAACAGAATTTGACGTAGTTGTACCTACGACTCATTCTGCAGCAGTAGCTTATGAAAAAGTTTTAGCACATGCAGGCGCAAGTCTGAGAAGAGATATTATCGATGAACGTATCATGAACGAAGTAAGAAACGGCAACTATACTTACGAAGGTACAACAAGCACAAATGGCCTTATCGATACTCCATCGGATGTAGAAGGATATATTGTTTACGAAAGCGAAACAAGACCTACCGACGCTAACAATGATGGTATCGCCGATGAATGGGCGGCACAGTTCATGCCAGCCGGTAAAACTTATAAAGATATTCATCAGGAAACCGGCTACAGTTATCTGGAGCTTTATATCAACAGCCTTGTAGACCATATCATGAAAGCCGGTGTACAGGATGCTGAATACTTGGCCTGTGCGAATGATTTCGATCTTTTGGGGTCTACAACAGGCATTGAAGGCGGAATCGTTGATAAAGCTGATGCGCCTGTATTATATAAAGATGGTGGTGTGACTTACCTGAACAATATTGAAGAAGGTAGCACAATCTATATTTATAATTTCAGCGGACAATGCACTGCAACATACAGCAGCAATTCCACCAGCATGCAGCTGGATATCACTCATCCCGGAATTGTAAAAGTAGTTGGTAAACGTCTGACGACTACATTCAAAGTTATGTAAAACCAAGAAATCATTTTTTAAATTCTTGAACCGGATATATCTTCTTCATTAGAAAAGAGATATATCCGGTTTTTTTATAAATAATGTTTATATTGAAAGACAGATGGATATCATTTTAATAAGTATACATACTTTTACGAACTTTTTGGTGAACAATTTATTGTTTTAAAAGGGAATCCGATGTAAATCCGGAGCTGTACCCGCAGCTGTAAACCTCTAAAAATGACTATACTTCATGCCACTGATCATATTATCGGGAAGGCGTATAGTCCGAGGAAGCCAGAAAACCTGCCAAAAATATTTGCAAATATTATACTTCGGGAGAAAAGTATAGCAGGTCTGATTATAATTAAGATATCCCCATTCGATATTTATCTTATATTCTCTTCTATATCCTCCCTTCTTTATACTTATTATATTTATTGATTATGAAAAAATTATCAGAAGGGTTATTATTATTCTTTTTCATTTTTCTCTTTACCAACTGTACGCCCATAGCCGTTTATGATGCCCCGGAATCACTGGATGAAGATATTCGCTTATTAATTGTCAGCGAAGGACAATTTGGTTATGGCACTTCATCTTTGACATCATTATCTTACAACGGCAATGTTGAACAGGACATATTTCGCCGTGTGAACAACCGTCCAATGGGAGATGTAGCACAATCTGTAATGAGAATAGGCGATTTGCTCTATGTTCCGATGAACAATTCCCGCAAAATTGAAGTAATGAATGCCAAAACATTCGAATCAGTAGAAACTATGCCTGTAGACAGAGATGTAATACCTATGTATGCCATTCATCTTGGTGGAGACTCAATCGCTTTAACTGACCAGAAACCCAATTCGCAACTAATGATTATGGATATAAATCATGGCACAGACCGACAAATGGTAAGACGTTCATTTTATCTTGGCGGTCGGTCTTCGCAAATGGCCATTGTAAACAATAAACTTTTTGTCAATGGTGATAATATGAGTGTTTATGATTTAAACAACATCACTTCTGAAGGCAGACGTTTATTAATTAAAAATGATGGAGTATCAATTCAGAATGCAGATTTCTCTAAGATTGTAGTCGATAAATATGACCGTATATGGGTTTTGGGATACTGGCAAGTGCTTTGCATCGATCCTGTGACAGAGAAAACAATTCACGAATTAAATGTAATTCCGCTCAATATCAATACACGCCGTTCTGCTATAGATATCTCACAGGATTTATCAACCATCTATTTTAATTCTGCCCGCAGAGTATACTCCATTGATGTAGATGATCCTCAGATTCCCACAGAACCACTTTTCAGAATCACCCGCGATGATCAGAGAACAGTTTACAATATGGCCGTTTCAAAAGAAAATACCATATTTTTCTCAGAGGTGCTTTATGGCTCTTTATCAAGATCCAGAATTTATGAATACGACCTCGAGGGAAATGAATTATTATCATTCCGGGCAGGTATTTTCTCGCATGCCCTCTATTTCTATTAAATAGTCAATAAGCTTATAAAGATATTGCAATGTCGATATTACAATACAGAAAGGTATGTTTAACTATTTAAGTATTTGCAAAAAAAAGTGATTAAGCGTGGTTGGGTTAAAGCAATAAAACCAGTACATTTGCAGTCGATTTTTAAAAATCGTGACTACGTATATTAATTCTATCACTTTTAAAAGAGCTAATTATGACTTATTCACACGAAGTGGAACACATGTGTGTTGTAAAGAAAGGCCCTAATCACGGACCAGCTCCCATACCAGAAGAAGGTAAATGGGTTAAATCAAAAGAAATCGTTGACATTTCAGGTTTAACACATGGTGTGGGTTGGTGTGCTCCTCAGCAAGGTGCTTGTAAACTAACACTGAACGTTAAAAACGGTATCATTCAGGAAGCATTGATCGAAACAATCGGTTGTTCAGGTATGACTCACTCAGCAGCTATGGCTTCTGAAATTCTTCCTGGCAAAACTGTATTGGAAGCTTTGAACACAGACTTAGTTTGTGATGCGATCAACACTGCTATGCGCGAATTATTCCTTCAAATTGTATACGGACGCACTCAGTCTGCTTTCTCTGAAGGCGGTTTGATTATCGGTGCAGGTCTTGAAGATTTGGGTAAAGGTCTTCGCAGCCAGGTAGGTACTCTTTATGGTACATTGGCTAAAGGTCCTCGTTACCTTGAAATGGCTGAAGGTTATATCAAACATATTTTCCTTGATCAAAATGATGAAATCTGTGGTTACGAATTCGTACACATGGGCAGATTCATGGATGAAATCAAAAAAGGAACTGATGCTAACGAAGCATTGGCTAAAGTTACAGGTACTTATGGCCGCGTAACTGAAGAAGATGGTGCAGTGAAAAAAATTGATCCACGTCACGAATAATATAAGGAGGAACAGAACTATGATTAGAGAAGTAAAATTCGAAAGCCAGGATCGTCGTATCAAGCAGATTCTTGCTACTTTGAACGAGAACGGTATTAAAGACATCGAAGAAGCAAACGCTATTTGTGATTCATATGGTCTTGACCCTTATATGACTTGTGAAGAAACTCAGCCAATCTGTTTCGAAAATGCAAAATGGGCTTACGTAGTAGGTACTGCTATCGCATTGAAAAAAGGTTGCAAAAATGCTGCTGAAGCTGCCGAAGCTATCGGTTTAGGTTTACAGTCTTTCTGTATCCCTGGTTCAGTTGCTGCAGATCGTAAAGTAGGTATCGGTCACGGTAACCTTGCTGCGATGCTTCTTTTAGAAGAAACTAAATGTTTCGCTTTCCTTGCAGGTCACGAATCTTTCGCTGCTGCAGAAGGTGCAATCAAAATTGCTGCTAAAGCTGACAAAGTACGTAAAGAGCCTCTTCGCGTAATCCTTAACGGTTTAGGTAAAGATGCTGCACAGATCATCTCACGTATCAATGGTTTTACATATGTACAAACTGAATTTGATTACTACACAGGTGAATTGAAAACTGTAAAAGAAGTTGCTTACTCAAACGGTGCTCGTGCAAAAGTAAAATGCTACGGTGCTGATGATGTACGCGAAGGTGTTGCTATCATGTGGAAAGAAGGTGTTGATGTATCAATCACTGGTAACTCTACTAACCCAACCCGTTTCCAGCACCCAGTTGCAGGTACATACAAAAAAGAGCGTACATTAGCTCACAAACCATATTTCTCTGTTGCTTCTGGTGGTGGTACTGGTCGTACACTTCACCCAGACAACATGGCTGCAGGTCCTGCTTCTTACGGTATGACTGACACTATGGGTCGTATGCACTCTGACGCACAATTCGCTGGTTCTTCATCAGTTCCTGCTCACGTAGAAATGATGGGATTCCTAGGTATCGGTAACAACCCAATGGTAGGTTGTACTGTTGCTTGTGCGGTTGATAT
>CAMTOS010000044.1 GCA_947074195.1 uncultured Bacteroides sp. | reverse complement strand
GCCTGGAATGGTGAACTCCAATCAATGTTATTCAATTTGATGCGGAAGATGGCAGGACCATTACCTACACGCAGTAGAGTTGGAGTACCTGTTGCGCCTGATGGAGCTGTAATGTTCAGTGTAAGCAATGTCATGTGGTGGCTGAACCATACATCGTTATCGCTTGTACGATAAGTGGTTTCCATTAAAAGGTTACCTTTCAGATGATCTGTTGTACCACTACCATTCTGTGTTACGATAGTAGTTCTGACCTTAACACGCATATCAGCCAGATTAGACTCAAGTCCGAAACCTTCAGGAGCATAAATCAGTGAATATTCTTCGCTGTCATTTAAGTCGGCTGTAGTGCTGAATTGTGCAGATTTTAATCCGTGCCCACTTTCATCGATAGTGAAGGCACCAACAAGATTACCGTTAGAATTGTAGATCACCAATTGGTCGCCGGCTTCCCAGGTCAGTTCCAAAACTTCACCTCCATCATTGATGTTCACGCGTGTTTCGGGTGCCTTATCAATTGTACCGTTCAGATAAGTAGTTACGACTTCTTTTTGCGTGTTTTCGATTGGATCGATGAATCCCTGGCTACAAGAAGATAATGCTAAAACGCCAGTCATTAAAGCAAATGTGATTTGTTTGAAAATTTTTCTCATGATTCTCAATGTTACATGTTTTGTTTTAAAAGTAATTTTGCAGATTTGATGATTACCATGCATCACCACCATCAGTGAAATCCATAGTATGACCACTTGAGGCGATTACACCTTCAATTTCAATCTCAATTACTTCAACACGTGGAGCTTCATAAGTAGCAACGGCCACGTTTGGCTCGTCTTGCTCAATAAATAGTTTGTTCATGTAAAAATTAAATAAATGATAAAATATATAAGTTGTTTTGCTGCTTTGTCGTTATCAATAAAGTTGTGCATCTTTATTAACAAGTCGCAAAGATATATTTTTATATTCTTAACAAACAAACATTATACAAGTTTTTTTCGTTTCACGCTCATTTTCTTCAACTTAAGCTCATTTTTGATCATTTATCGAATAATCTCTACTAAAAATATTAAGATTACAGACTTCTATAATTAACATTTTCCAAGATGACATAAAAGAAAAAAGGTTGATTCGCTTCTTGCCAAATCAACCTTTTCTTTATGATGTATAAATAAGTTTTATTCTAATTCTATCTTCCCAAAACAATCAGGACGATGGAAGTCGGGTTTCGCTATCGGAATGGGGTTCCACGACAGGAAGTGCGGAGTTTGCAGAGCATCACCACATTTGTAGAAATTGGCAGGAATGGTTTTACCATCGAGCGATGTTATCTGATGACGGAAGAAAGCAGTGTAAGGAATGATAAGCGCTACTTCCCATTCGCATTCGCCAAGGCGCTCTTCGAAAGGCTGATTGCCCAGGCTCGCCCATCGCTTTACTTGTTTGGTCACATTCAGCGGGGCACGCATGCGATTTTCACGTTCTTCGCCGGCACCAATCAGAATAGTTCCGATGCAGTTGCACTCTATATTATAATAGATGCCATCGCCGCCGGGAACAGAAAAGAATTCCACGCAAGAATCGGTCCACACATCGCCATCGTCTTCACCATAATGGGCACGTACACTGGCTTCTTTTACTTTGAAATGCAGCAAAAAGGCATCTTCCGTGTGGGCTATACGGAACTTCACATCGGGTTTATAAGGATATTCTGCCCAGTTTACGCAGGCAATCGGCTCATAACCAATCTGCTCTTTGTCCAGCAGAGCAGGCACATCCATCGCCTCCATTACAGCAGGCACTTGTAGTTTTCTTAGTTTCATCGGTTTGCAGGGGTTTAAAAGGTTTATTCAGATTCATCAATATCACTATCTTTTATCTTGAAGTGATCATTGTACATCTTGATGCCAAAGATAATGGCACTTAGTGTAAAAGTAATGATGTTGGTCAATAAAAGTGGAATATTGCCCAGCATCCAACCTTGCAGCCCGAAGAAAAAGCCGCCGATGCCCATCAGAAGGAAAGTGCCAACAGCGATATCGTCAGTTTTACGGGTGCGAATCGTGTGTATGGTTTGCGGCAGATAACCGAAGATCATACAGATAGAGGCGATATAGCCCACAATGTCGGTGGCCGATAAAGTGGTGACATAGTCTATAAAAGCCATGGCTGAAAGTGTCATATTGTTGTAATTTTTAAGTTTCAGTTCAAATATAACAAAAAAAGCGAGGGTTAGTTAGCTATGAATAGCAAACAATTTACGTACATTTGTATATTATCAAATTGCAATTCTATGAGTTTACCGAAACTTCCTATATATTTTGCCCCGCTGCAGGGCTACACAGAAGCCGATTACCGCAACGCGCACGCCGCAGTTTTTGGTGGCATCGCCGGCTATTACACTCCGTTTGTCCGTGTGGAAACGGGCGGCTTCCGCAATAAAGATGTCCGCGATATTTCGCCGTTCAACAATAAAGTCGATAACCTGACGGTGCAGTTCCTTGCCAACAATCAGGAGAAAGCCGAGAAGATTCTCGCGTTCTTTGCCGAGCATCAGTGCAAGACCATCGATATCAATATGGGGTGCCCCTTCCCTATGCTGGCCAAGCGCCACAACGGTTCGGGCATATTGCCTTATCCCGATGAGGTGAAAGCACTGTTGAGTGTGATTGAGAAGCATCCCGATATGAAATTTTCGGTAAAGATGCGCCTGGGCTGGGACGATCCCAACGAATGTCTGGCCATCGCTCCGATTCTGAATGAACTCCCGCTGGATCACATCACGCTGCATCCTCGTCTGGGCAAACAGCAGTATAAAGGGGAAGTCGACCTGATCGGTTTCGCTGCTTTTGCCGAACTTTGCAAGCATCCGCTGATTTACAATGGCGACCTGGAAACGGTAGAAGATATTGAAGATATCCATCAGCAATTCCCGCAGATTGCCGGAGTGATGATTGGCCGAGGTCTCCTGAAAAACCCTGCCCTCGCACTGGAGTATCAGACGGGTGAACGACTTTCGGAGAGTGAGCTTCGCCAACGCTTTAAACAGATGCACGCTCTGGTGCTGGCGCAATACGAAAGCCGCATGGAAGGTGGCGATTTGCAGATGCTCAACAAGCTGAAAACGTTCTGGGAATATCCTGAAGAGGCGATTGGCCGCAAAACATGGAAGAATATAAAGAAGAGTATCAATATGGATAAATACCGCACGGCACTGAGTCAGGGCGGATTGCTATAAAACCAATAACGAAGCGCTGAGGTCTTGTTTTGACTTCAGCGCTTTTTTTGTTTTTAGTAGTTGTATGCTTTTGTATAGCTTCTGGTTATTTACCTCATTATCTGATGATTATCCATCTCGGTTTATTTGTATTGTCAGCAATAGCTTCTCAGCATGCCAGCGATAGCTTGCTGACGCGTTGGGAATAGCTTGCCAGCAAGTCAGCGAGCTATCAGTGTATTATGTTGATGGCATCAACACAAATTTGTTGGAGAATCAATGCAAAAATATAGGGGCGTATTAAATACGCCCTAAGGTCAGCAGGGTAAATACAATACAGTTATCATTCTATATATCTATACATTACACATTCGGGCGAGTCCGATTCGCCCCTACGGCTGTCAATACAAAACCGACGACAAAAATGGCGGTTGTGCCAAATACAATGGTCAAATAACTATGCAGCGGACTTCTTGCAAAACTCCAGGTACCGGTTTCGGGCAGTAACGGACTGAGACTCATCCAGGCAATGACCAGCAGGCCAATCACTACGGCTGTGATAGCACTCGCCTTGCCAACTTTACGTTTGAGCAATGCCAGCAAGAACAATCCCAACATACCACCACTACAGATTGAAGCCAGCTTCCACCAGGCATCGAGCACACCGTTGACTTTCATCATCAGCAAGCCAATGAGTACACCTGCAAACCCCACCATAAAGGAGGTCAGATAAAGGGTGCGCATATTTTCTTTATCGCTTAACTCACGTTTAGAAAGGCGTTTCACAAAATCGGTCAGCACCACGGTAGCCGAGGAGTTGATGCTTGTTGAAACGGTAGACATACCTGCTGCCACAATAGAGGCGACCACGAAACCGGTGATTCCGGTGGGCAGACCGCTTACGATGAAATGCGGAAAGACCTGATCGGGAGGTAAACCCGGAGGGAGGAGTTCGCCCCGGGCAGTATAATAGGCATAGAGCGCCGTGCCGATATAGACAAAAACAAGCGACATCGGGATGTAAAGCAAGCCTCCGAAAAGCGTAGAGCGAATGGCTTCTTTGGTCGATTTGGTAGTCATATAGCGTTGCACATAATTCTGATCGATGCCATAGTTCTGCAGATTGATAAAGAGTCCGTAGATCAGCACCACCCAGAAAGTGGGTTCGCCCAGCGAAAGACCCAAACCGCCCAGACTAAACTTATCGTTGGCCGATGCAATCTCGAACAACTGCCTTGGTCCTTCGGGCATCGAGAACGTCAGAATCAATGCACACGCAATGGCAGCCACAATCAGAATGATACCCTGCACCGCATCGGTCCACACCACCGCGGCAATACCACCCATCAGTGTATAGATTAACGCCAGCAATCCTACCACTATGATAATCGATTCGATTGGGAAACCAAACATGCGGTTGATGGGGAGGGCCAGAAGCAGCAGGATAGAACCTGTGCGCGCCAGTTGGGTGAGCAGGTAGCAAACCGCCACATAGCAGCGGGCCCAGTAGCCAAACCTGACTTCAAGGAAATGATAGGCCGATACGCTGTTCATGCCGCGATAGAGCGGGATAAATATCTTTGCGGCCAGATAAGTGGCCAGCGGAATGGAAAGACTGAAGACAAACGGATTCCAGTTGCCACGATAGGCATCGCCCGGCAAACCCAGGAAACTGATGCTGCTGACGAAGGTGGCGAAGATTGACATCCCCACAGCCCATGCCGGCAATGTACCACTTGCCGCAGTAAAGGCGTTACTGCTTTTGCTACTCTTAAAATAGAACGAGCAGCCGAAGACGGTAACCCCGGCTATAAAGACAAAAAAGAGGATATAGTCGAGAAGTGTGATTTCCATGATAAAGGTCTGTGTTTGGGGCGACACATGGCCGCCCGGTTGTGTTTAAAGGTTAGCCTTTGCCCATAATCTCTTGCAAAGCAGCGGCAATGCGGGCGCGTTCTTCTTCGCGGAACTTGCGGTAAGGATAAGCCAGTTCGTCACTGCAAATGCCGAGCACCGACAGCGCACATTTCACCCCTTTCAGGTAGCTCGATCCGTATTTACCTACAGAATACAGGCGCGTGCTGATGGCCATAATTTGTTGTTGCAGACGACGCACTTCTTCCACATCGTGACGTTGTGCCGCGTTGTATTGTGCCACATAAAGTTCAGGAAAGATGTTGGCTCCACCATTCACTCCTCCGTCAGCACCCATCAACACACACTCGCCGGTCAACTCTTCGGGACCAACATACAGCGCAAAGTCAGGCTGATCGCGAAGCAAGTAAGTCAGCGTCTGGAAGTAAGTCATGTTTGCCGAGCTATCTTTTAAGCCGATAATGTTAGGATGTTTCGCTAACTCCACCACTGTCTTGGCTTCAAGGAAAACCTTTACGTGCGAAGGCATATTATAGAGATAAAGTGGCAAACAAAGCTGATCGGCAAGAGCTGTGTAGTATTCTATCAATTCTTGTTGCGATGGAGCAAAATAGTAAGGCGCAGCAGCCACTACTCCAACTGCACCGCACTCTTTAGCCACTTTCGCCATCTTCAGACTCTCACCTACGGATGTATCGGTTACCCCCACCAATAAAGGCACCCGGCCGGCTACTTGTTTCGATACCAGTTTGATAAATTCATAACGACATTCATACGATAAGCTTTGCGCTTCACCGGTGGTACCGAGCAGGAACAAGGCATGCACCCCACCCGCAATCATGTGTTCTACCAGGCGGATAGTTCCGTCAATATCAATCTGGTCTTCACCTTTCAGCGGTGTCACCATCGGAGGGATAATTCCCTGAATCTTAGTAAGCATAATTATTTTGGTTTTTAATTTACATTCAATTTTAAAAGAAAAGACACAGGCTTCACGCGTAGTCTAATCATTGGCACAAGGCCTGTGACTAATAACTTTCGTGTAACCCGTGTCTATCATTTGTTTCTTAAATAACAATCTCAATATACTTTAATCGAAAACTAATACTTTAAAGACTCAGAAGATGCTGCGTTGTACCTATCTATCTTTCAAAAAAGAATAAAAAAATGCATCATCGCCATCAGAATACAAAAAACCCGCTGCTTGCATCTTTTCTATGCAAACAGCGGGCATCTGTTATCTTTTTAAAGGTGTCGTTAAGGAAATAACTCCTTAAAGGCAGCATTCTCCTCCTGAACATGTTTCACCGCCTCGTTCAAATCCTCAGCAGGTAAATCGAAAGCATACCAACCGATGTAGCAATCCACGGCATACCATTTACCATCAATCAGTGCAAACTCCACGTGCAGATCGCATTCCGACTCTTCAAAGCCGGCTTCGAACACGCGTTTTGTCGGTTCCATCACTATATATTTGGCAACATACACCGATCCATCCCCCTGGTCAATGCGCTCTTCAGTCAGCATATCACTGCTGAGAAGCGCCCATTTATCTTTGGTGAATGGAAAAGATTTCTCAGTCTCTCCATCATCAGCCAAAAGCACGATAGGGTTCTTTAGCGGAAATTTTACGCGCGAATACTGATACTTGGCGCTGGTAGTAAATTTGGTAAGGAATTCATCGAACGATTCTGAAGTTTGTGCACTGATATGATTCATCGAGACGCACAAAACAAGCAGTAAAGAGAGAGTCATCACTCGTTTCATAAGTTATAATGTATTGTGTAAGAAGTTGGTGCAAAGATATAAGTTTTTTCTATCTACCTGCCTGCTTTGCGCAAATACTCATAGCCAAAGCGGCAGAACAAACATTTCCGGGGCTCGCAGTAGGCACGGTGCAGTTGCAATAATGCCTGACTGTCTGCTGCGTGTTTTACCGGTATTCCGGCCTGATCCCACAGGCGCGTAACAAAGTTATTTTCCGCTTTCAACTCTTCCAAAAAGCGCTGTGCCCTTGCGCAAAGAATCTCTTCTCCCCGATGCAGTCCGTAAGCATACAGAAACGGCACTACGGCATTAATAATCAGAATATCCTGCAACATTCTTCCCCACTTCTTCTCTTTTACAGGCGATGGTTTCGCAAAACAGAAGTGCGCTTTCCAGTAATCAGACACATCTGTTTGAAGCAATTCACGGATCTCTTCGATGCACTCTGCGGCCATCAGTTTAGAGAACAAAGCAGTAGAGGTATGGTACAAACCGGCCAGCTGACTGATACGTATATATGGAAAGTTATCGGGTCTTAAGCGAAGAAACTTCCAGCGTGATGGCTCCATCGGCGCAGGCAATTGATAGAGTTGCGACTGATAATGAAACTCCTTTTGCATGCGCTGCATCATCTCATCTTTTACTTCTCCGGCAAGGAAACCAGCCATGCCCATAAAGAGTGATTCGATACGGAAGCGGTCATCGCGCATCTTATCCACAGCACGATAAGGAATCTTCATGGCCCATGTTTCGAAGGCATCGCCATTGATGCCCACACCGGCATAGCGTGCAAGGGTGATGAAGAAAGCATCTTCCCAATTGCGGCCACACTGCTCTACCCTATGTCTGATGGCATTGGTCTTTTGTTCGAACCTTTCGGTCTGTAAGGCGGTGAGCCAACTGTTGACAGTAAGTTTTGGCAGTGAAGAGATGATGCTATAGCAAGCGGGTGAGATTTCGGCCTGAGAAAGTTCGCGGTAGTGACGGCGTACATGATCGGGGCAACTCAGCAACATTTGCGGAATGGTTTCGCCATTGGTCCGGGTGGTTTCGCTATCAAGGCATCCCACCACATGAAGTATCACCGAGTCATAAGCCACATCAGACTGATGTCCATGGCGCAACCAGTCGGACGAAGCGGAATGAATCTCCACATTGCCCACCCAAAGCGTTCCATCAATTTTCAGTTTGGCATTAAAGAAGTCGGGGCCCGCATTGCTGTTGTGCAGTCCGGTATCAATTACCTCAACGTGCAGTCCTTTTGTCGTTTTCATTTCGCCCAGCGGAAACAGCTTATGCTTCCATACATAGTGCAGCAATTGTTCCATATATAAAGATAAAGATTGGTTAGTGTGTGGGGCAAAGATAAAGGAATATCCACTAATCCATTTATTCAATAAGAATTTTCTGATATAGCAGCTAATAATTCACAGATATCTCAGAACTTTTTGCAATATTCTGCAAAGGATTTTGCCACTTTAAAAGAGTAATAAGGAAATTATTCGGAATGATAAAATAAATATCATTTCAAACTATATAACAAAGTACAAAAACAGAATCAGCACAATTAACCATTGAGTAATTAACTGTGCTGATTATTCAGTGAAAAATCAAATACTACAGAAATGAGAATTTATTATTTAATGAAAAACTTACTACCATTTATAATATAAAAACCACGTTGCAAATTTTCGATCCTATTCAGACCTTCTACTAATTGAATCTCTAAAACTTTCACACCATCAGCACGATACATATTTATTTTCTGACTGACAGAGGATGTTATGATTACACCAGATTGAATAGTTTCTATAGTAAATTGCTGAATGAAGTTGTTATGAGAGAGTCCGGTGCCTCCACTTGTAAATTGAAGATGCGTTCCATCAGATATAAATGAATAGCCTTCATTCATCAAGAGCATCTTCTCAACATCCGTATAATTTAGAATAACTTCAGAAGTCGTTCTTGAAGCAGGGTCTTGTATAAAAAAGGTCAATGCGTCGATATGGTTTGCATCAATAGCTTCAACCTGTCGGTTGCCTTCGATATAGATATCAACACCTTCACAATTGATAAAAGCGTTATGACCTCTTAACTCAACACCTGTACCCACAAAGACTACTCCTCTATCAGATATTGGCATGAAATCGGAATCAACTGTTTTACAACTCTCGAAAGTAACTCCATCAAGTATCAGTTTACCATTTGATTTATTGCATATAGCAGCTCCATAAAGACTTGTACTAACACAATTTCTCATTATTACATTATTCATCAATGTTGTAGTTGCACCATTACTTGCTTCGATAAAATTTGATGAAGAAATAATATCATTACCATCGAGAACGATTAAGCCACCATTACCGCCTAATATTAAATCCCCACCAGAACGTGTAAGCAAAACAAGGCCATTAGAATAATCGAAAGAACGGCTAATGACAATACCTTCTTCTTTAGCGATAAGAGTTACCGGTTTTTCTATATTGATTCTCGACGATACTTCGATATCCACATTAAGTTCAATAACATCATGATTAGCTGCTGCTTCAAGAGCTTCTGTTAATGAACTATATCCTTGTCCGGAAGTCTGATTATAAAAATCCGAAATAATAACTTCTTCTTCATCATCTTCATCTGCTTCACCATCATCCTTATAATTTTTATAAGCTTCAAGTTCTTCTAAAGATGAAAAAGTTGCCAACCAGTCGAGTGTATAAGAATATGGTTCTTCACTGGCATCTGCAATAATGAAATTCATACGACGAACATTTACTTCATCACCATTATATTTATCATCATCGCTGAGTTTGAAATAATAAATTTTATTACCTGAAGATGTCTCTATAAAAGATGGATTACCACCATTCCATTTAGAATTAAACCATTGAGAGCCGTCATTGAATTCAAATTTCAAAGCGCCAGAGGGACGAGTATTTATAAACTTCAAGGCAATATAAACATCTTGTGCAGGATAGAGTGTAAAGTTTATATCGACATTGTTTGCATTATTGAATTTAAAATCACCTCTATATTTTCCATTGCTTTGTTCTCCCATTATACAGTTAAGATGACCATTTACAATTTCATAAGAGCTACTATTTTCGGTGCTCCAGTTAAGATAATCATCATTATTAAACGTAATGTTTAAAGACTGTTGAGCAGATGCCATCATACTGATGCAGCATAATAATGCAAATAAGCATTTAGTTCTGAGAAAAAGATTTTTCATATTAGTATTTATTTAAGATATATGGTTTTTTATTCTGAATCAAATCAACAAACTCTTCCCTTCTTCTAATTTCTTCAGACGAGTCAAAGCTTCAATATAATAGTAATCGGCATAGATAATAGATGCATCTATTTCCGAACCATTGGGCCAGTGCCCCGTAGAGTGAAGCAGGAAAGAAGGTTTTGATTTACCCGAAAGATATTCATCACTGCTTAAGTTTTCAATCATCTTTATAGCAGCTTTTTTATAACCCTTACCTTTCTCTCCGGGAAGATAAGTTGATAGTTCGAGCAGAGCAGAGGCTACTACGCAGGCTGCAGATGCATCACGTGGTTCATTTGGTATGAATGGTGCCTGAAAATCCCAATAAGGTACATAATCCCGGGGTAGATCCTTGAGATACACATCAGTTACTTTCTGAGCGAAATCGAGATATTTATTATCCTTTGTTTCGCGATAAACTACGGTATAACCATAAATAGCCCAGGCTTGTCCCCTTGCCCACATACTTTCATCGGAATATCCCTGATGAGTGACACGTTTGATGAAATCGCCCGTAAGAGTATCATAAACGGCTACATGAGCACACATATAATTGGGTTGGAAATGATAGTCCATCGTCTTGTCGGCATGAGCTACAGCAATATCGGCAAGATATGGATTACCACCGTTTTTAGCAGCCCAGAATAGCATCTCCAAATTAATCATATTGTCCATGATAACATTATGACCACCATAATCTTCGATATGCCGCGGCCATGACAACAAAGCACCTACCTGAGGACGATATAAAGTAGCCAACGTATCTGCAGTGTCAAGTATAACTTGTTTATATTCGGGATTACGGGTCAGACGATATCCATTGCCATAACTGCAAAAGACTAGGAAGCCAAGGTCATGATCGTAGGCGGGAGTTGATGACAGGAAATGAAGTGCATCGGTAAAACGTTCGGCCTCAACACGTACCGAAGGGTCCTGAGTATACTCATAAGTATACCATAAGATACCTGGCCAGAAACCTCCGCACCATTCATCGGCAGCAGCTTTACGACAGTGCCAGGTATCCAGACTATCCATTATATTGCGAGGCATCATAGAATAGTCAATCATACCATCAGAGTCCCTGAGTTCAGACAATGTACGACTGACTTGCGTATCGCAATAGGCCAGAGCCTTATTTACATTTATAGTTGTAGTTTGCCTTGATGTGCGACATGCAAAAAATAAACCTGTCAGACAGCACACGGCTAATAGTATTAATCCTTTCGTCTTCATATCATTAAAATTCATCTTTTTACTTTTCTATTCTAAACCAATCTGCATCTACCCAACCACGCTCTTTACCAAAGGGCGCAGTGCTAAACAAACCGACTTTAGCGCCAATCCATTTTCCTTGTCGTGCCGCAAAGGGCAAACCAAAAGGGTGATATTTTTTGCCATCAAGACTATAGTAGAAATTGCATATAGCTCCGGCAGTAACTTTAACTCTTAAATAAATATCTCGTTCGTAATTGGGATAAAGACCTGCTTCGAACTTGCGGCTGGCAGGAAGCAGTATTGCTGTAGTTTCAATCTCGGGGTTCTTATCCTCAGCATCTTTACAGATGACTTGTTTTAATATAAATTCTTCGCCTTGCTTCTCTACACCGAGATAACAATAATCCCAACCCATTACAATCAGTCCGGATTGTTGTCCGTCTGCTTTTGCTGATACTTTTAGTTTGGTAGTAGCCGTAAATGTTTCGGCAGGAAACTTCTGCAACAATAAATTGGGTACTTCCCAAAAGTTGACAAAATCTTCAGAGAGAATATGACCATAAAGGCGTATATAGCCAAGATCAGTCGTAAATCCGAAAGTTGGCTGATAATTAGCATACCATTGCCATTGCAAACCAAGATCCCGGCTATTAAACTCATCACTTTCGGGCGGAGTGATTACCGGATAAGTCGCACCAACATTTGGTTTAGTATGCCGGCCTACTGGTTCGCCCCATTGTTTTCCTGATCTCTTTTTACCAATCACCGGCCAATCTTTTTCCCAACTCATAGGATTAAGATGAATGATGCGGCCGTAAGCACCTTTATCCTGAAAATGTACAAACCAGGATTCGCCCTGATTCGTTTCGACCCATGCCCCCTGATGCGGTCCATTAATATCGGAATCACCCTGCATCATTACGATTTTTGATTTGTAGGGGCCAAAAACTTGCTTAGATCTAAGCACCAACTGCCATCCGGTAGCTACACCTCCGGCAGGTGCAAATATGTAATAATACCCATTGTGTTTATAGAACTTTGGTCCTTCTACCGTATGATTCACCCCATCGTTTCCATCAAAAACCAAAATGGGATTCCCGATTAACCGGGTACCATCAGCATTCATTTCCGATACGGTAAGAATACTATTCATTTTCGAGCGACTTCCGGCCCATGCATATATCAGATAAGCCTTTCCATCATCATCCCAAAGCGGAGTTGGATCGATCAAGCCTTTACCACCTTGTACTAACACAGGCTTACTCCATTCACCCCGGGGATTAGTCGTCTTAATCATATAAATTCCGAAATCCGGATCACCCCAGTAAATATAATATTCACCGTTGTGATAGCGTATGGACGGTGCCCAGATACCTTTACCATGTTGAGTCTGATTAAAAAACTCAGCAGGATTCAATTCCTTTACCGCATAGTTCACCAATTGCCAGTTGACCAGATCCTTAGAATGTAATATTGGCAAACCCGGTGTGCAACCGAAGCTGGAGGCCGTCATGTAAAAATCATCACCCGCTGCGCAAACATCAGGGTCAGAATAATCAGCATGCAACACCGGGTTTATATAGGTACCGTCTCCCTGATCGGCAATCCATACAGATGATGCGATCTGAGCAAAAAAAGAAATATTAGTTGATAAAAGGAGGAGTGCAAAGGATAAAATCTTCTTCATCAGTAATTCATTATATTAGCTATTCTAAAAATCAATACGAACAAATAGCTTAATACACTCAATGAATAAAGAAGAAATTTAAGATTAATCGGTGATTAAATCCCAATAAACCACATATCGTTGACGATGAATATTATATAAAGGAGTGATAACTTCACCATTATCAGTGGTAAACTGCAAACTATCGCCTATCCGATGGACATTCTCTGCCGGATTTTCAGGGTTTATTTTTAGCGATATGTTCAACCCTTCAGGAATATGATAATTATAAGTATAATAGTCATTATATAGCTTTGGATCAGAGAAAGGCGAAGAACCATTCATTCCATCAGTGCCCAACTCGCCAGCCAGGACAAGCGGACCATACATCAATGCACCACGATCACAATTATCGGGAGTCGTTTCCAGCGTCAGACTCATGGGATATGTGACTGATACTATATCGCCATCGCTCCATGTGCGGTTCAGTGCAATGTAAGAACCTGGTTTCTGACGAACATTTATCTTTTTACCATTGACTTGTACCGACACTCCCTTACTCCACGATGGATAGCGAAGATATAACATCGTACTAATGGGTTTTTCAGTATTAACTATAATTGTTGTAATCTCTTCTTGCGGGAAGCTAGTTTGCTGCGTTAAGCGAATACCTTTTTGCTTCCAATCTACTGTGGAAGGTATAAACAGATTAACATATATCCCTTTATCATTGTGATAATAGATGGCTTCACCATATTTGGCATGATTCTCGAAACCACTCCCTACACAACACCAAAAAGAGTTTTCGGGTGTGCTATACACTTTGTGTGAACCCGATAACATAGGAAGGAAATAAGAGATCATACCACTTTCAGGATCTTGTTGACCAAGAATATGATTATAAAGAGCACGTTCATAATAATCAGCCACTTTTGTATCAGCTGTCCAGCAGAAAAGGTGTTTGCTAAGTTTCAGCATATTATAGGTGCAACAACTTTCTCCGGTATAACCAGTAAGGTGACTTGAAAATTTTTCAGGAGCAAAGAAGTGTTCCTTATCGCTGCTGCTTCCGGGAGCAAAAGTATGATGATCAATCATTGTGTCCCAGAAAAAACGTGTCAGATTCTTGCTATGCTGACATTCAGAGATTTCATAATTGCGTGCCTCAGCCAATACTTTAGGAATGAACGTATTGGTATGCTTTGTACCCAGATCATCACGATTCTCTTTCAATGAATCGATGACATCGTTGTGATAAAAGTACTCGGCCAGCCACTTATATTTTTCATTGCCGGTTAGAGCATAGAGGTTATAAAATGATTCGTTCACTCCTCCAAACTCATTGCGTATCATAAGACGGCGCGTTTCTTCATCGAGTGGTTGTAGCTTATTATAAGCCCAGTCGGCCATACGTGTAGCAATCTGCAATGCCTGTTGATTGCTGGTATAAAGATACTGATCTATCAGACCAGAATAGAGTTTATGCAATGTATACCATGGCGCCCATACGCCATGTCCTTTAATATTCCGGTTGATCAGTTCTTCGGGATAAGCACTTAAATAACCACCATCTAATGCATCCTGCACAATCCCCAATCCAGCTATCAGACTATCACCTTTAAGTTTGAATATTTCGCTACCGGTAGCTGCATACATTAAGCCATAAGCCGAAAGCAAATGCCCAGTAGTATGTCCACGCAATTCACAATCAAGAGATTCCCATCCACCAAGCTTCTTTACTGTCATATAACCTCCTTCTCTTCCAGCTGAAATACCAGCATTAGTACGAAAACTGTGCAGTAAACGATTAGTGTCAATCGACACCATCCATGCTGAATCGCGTAACATATTCTCGCGGAAACGACTTGGTAAAAGGCGGATATCAGCCAGATCAAAACTTTGGACCTGCATTGGTGCAATGACCTCTTTTACAAATTTACCTTCGTGTTGTCCGGGGTAGATGGATTGAGCTGAAGCTGAGAAACTCAACATACATCCAAATATTATTATAATTGTTTTCTTCATCTTACTATTTAATTGAAATATGAATAATTAAACTTTAATCTACAAAAGGCATGAATAAAGATATTAGACTTCATTCATGCCTTTTGTAATATTACTTCAGATGTATTATCGATAAAGCATCAATGTCCCCCAACCTAACTGATCGAATGCCCCACTGTTATGTCCGTAACGTGAATCGCCTACACCACCTTCAGGACGCATCTTACCAGCAAATTGTTGTGTATAAACATATCCGTTACCCAGTCCTTTAACTTTAGCATAATGATTATAGATAATCTCCCAGCCCGGACGAACACCACCACGACCTGTATCATCTGCTACACCATTGTGTGTCGCACCATGATTTTGATTCGAGCATGAACAACCTGTACAATAAACATATTGAGTGAAAGGCATCTTATCGGCAGTTATTAACCAGGAACCTATAGAGTTGGCATTATCCGAACCATTCTTTAAATTAAATAATGCAACATATTCTCCCATCTTCATCAATGCATTATCATCGGCAGCGAAGAAGTCAAGTTGTGCTACTTCTGTATTTGATTGATAAAGTGTATATGCCATTTGTGCCAGATTGGCTGCAACTGCTACAGACATCATTGCATGCCCCTGATCACGTCCGCTTTCCTGATTCTGACAGATCGTTTCTCCCGATCCCAACGGATCAAGATGTGTACCGGCAATAAGATATTTCAAAGCTCCATTACCATTACCACTATAGAAATAGTTCACAATATAATTTACCATATCATCATTCTCTGTAAGAATACCGATGGCCAGATAAGAGCACATATTTACCAGATCCCAATTAGACCAATAATGGAAAGGACAAGTATTTGCAGGTTTTGTATTCAGGAAATAGTAATTTTTCGATGCAAATACATTAATCATCCAGTTTTTGAACTTATTCAAACTCTGACTATTCCAGCCTTCATAGGTTTGCATAATCTCTGCTGCATTTGCAAAAGTATATCCCTGACAACCTGCAGCCAAATAGTGATTAGCATCATTCGATGTGATTTCCGTACATACATTTGCCCACTGATTCATTATATTAATAGAAGCATCAGCATACTTTGCATCGTCTGTTAGTTTCCATAACAGAGCCATCTGATAGGCAGCTGCAGCATCTTTCATGGCATAAGAGTAATTTTCTGATCCTCCAATAGTACCCGTTGCATCACCACGCACAATCTGAGTTTGCGGCTGAGGTGTGTAAGGCAGCATAGTATAAGTATTATTCTTAAGATTAAGAAATTCAGCCTGAACTTCTGCTGCAGCACTTCCTGTATTCAATGCCTCTTTTACACGTGTAAAGTCTGCTTCATTAAACATCGCTGTAGGATGATTGTATTTATATTGTCCTTCTACCGGTCTTGTTACTTCATCGGGCATTGTAAGATCTACTGTCCCGAAATCATTGGTGTGGCAGGATACCAGCACTGTGATACACAGTGCTGCTCCGAAATATATTGATTTATTCATCTTGCTTATTTGTTTATTTTATTATTTCATAAGTTAATCCTTCTGATTCGATATATGCTTTTACATCATCAATCGTTTTAAATGTCTGTACCCAATGCACATCATACTGAATCTGATAATCGAGTGTACGAATATCGGCATATTTAAACTGTAATGTCGGAAATTCAGCTACTGCATTTGTTGGTAGTAAACCACCATTTGCCCATTTCTGCGTAGTCAGATCATAAATAAACACATGAGTACCGTCACTACATCTATAATCGTGCAACCATTTATTATTATTACCATCGAGCCCTCCGCTAAATGAAGTTCCTGCACAACTACCTGAAGCATCCAGTGTAATATTTCTTGAGGTAACGTCGTCATATTTATCGAGCGCATCTTCCATACGAATGGCAAAAATCGGATAATTACCTGCATGCAACCATGTCTTAGGACTCCAGCATTTGAAATCACCACGCTGATTAGTTGCATTTTGCTTATATGTCGTAACAGTTACTTTACCATAACTCCAAATATGTGATGAAGCAGTACCATTACCAGATTGAGCCGCATTATACCAATTATAATTATTCTGATCACGGAATAATTCACGTACCAGTCCTTCTTCGAGACGTATGGTTATTGAAGAGCTATTGTTTGTTTCAGGACACAAAGCTGTAACTGTTATATCACCAAACACGCCCGATTGATTGAAAGTTATAATACCATCAGTCACAGTTGCTATAGAAGTATCGCTTGAAGTCCACTGAATAAGTGATTTGGTACAGTCCTCCGGTACAGTTGTATAGTCGAGAACAATTCTCTTATCAGCTATTGCCCATAGATATCCTGATGAAAGTGAATAGGTCTGATCAATACTTATTTCTTCGGGCTGTACAATCTGATTAACCGTAATTGTTTTAGAAACAATTACATTTGCTCCATCCAGAGATGTAGCGGTAATCGTTACTGTAGCGTGGTTCTCATTACTTATTTTTCCTGTTACCAATCCATTCATATCGACTGTTGCAATTGTTTCATCAGAACTTGACCATTTTACAGTCCGGTAAGTAGCATCCTCAGGTAAAATAACTGTTGATAGTTGTAATGTTTCTCCTGCATACACTTCATCTGCAACAGATTCAATTGTGATTGATTGAGCAGGAATCAGATTATTTGCAACACTTACTTTCAATACAGCATATATACCACTGCCCGAATAGAATGCGCTTGGTGCAACCTGAATGATAGAATAACCTGTATCATCACCACTTAGGGCAGTTACAATCCCATTATCATCTACAACAGCTACCTTTTCATTGTTAGAGCTCCACTGCACTTCATTAAAAGTCACATTATCAGGAGTAATATTATAGCCAAGCGTTATTTGTGATCCCTTAATCATAGGTAACACACTTGCACCAGTATTATCAGTATAAATATATTGCTGCAGCTCAGAAGGCAGACTCATGGTTACTGAGGACGGATATACTGCTGAATAAATATCAGATGTTGCGTCGTCATCATCGCATGATGCAAGTAAGAAAGCAGAACTCACCACCAGCAGACAGCTTATTCCATATTTAAATATCTTGTTCATATATCAATTTCTTAAGTATTAAACATTTTATTAGTTAGTCCAACCAGGATTTTGTCCCAACTGAGGATTGAGTTGTAACTGATCTGAAGGCAATGGATAATGATAAAGTTTATCATTCCAGGTACGACCATTGTAAAGGATGATACAACCATCAGCATTTAGTTGACGTGATTGTGCCGACCAGTTGGTCTCAAACCATGTTCCGGATACTTTCACACCTAACTGATCCTGAATCATCTCTGCCGGAGCCGTGGCCCAGCGTTTTAAATCATCAATACGGAAACCTTCAAGAAATAATTCAATTGTACGTTCTCTGCGAATTTCTTCACGCATAGAAAGTCCATTGCTACTGATAAAAGCATTCGATAAACCCGGCATATTCTGATTTACTCGTAAGCGTACTAAGTTAAGTGATAAGTCAAGATCCTGGTCTGATATAGTATTATCCAATTCATAAACAGCTTCGGCATAATTAAGTAATACTTCGGCATAACGAATAACCGGATAATCCATTGATTCATAAGAATCAGAAACTTCTCTTTCTACACCCCACTTATAGTTCTGATAACCGCTATTAGAACGTACATCAATAGTAAGACTATTCTCAAGATCATCGTCTGTCCAGGTTGTTCTCCATTTACCGTCATTGTTCCAGTATTTTTGTCCATGCTGAATCAAAGTAGTGCTCATACGATTATCGCGTTTCTGAAATTCTGAGACAGCTGTTGTATAACCACCGAATAAAGATGATTTCTCTACAGGAAGTCCGTCTTCACACAAATACATATTTGCCATTTTACGAGTAATGTAACATACATTAGCCAGCATTCCATGCGTGATATTTGTTCCAAGATTATCGCCATCTCTATGGCGGCGCGCGAGAATATATTCTGTATTATCCTTTTTACTTAGATTGGCTGGATTGCATTGTGCAGCATCTTCTAAAATGAACATATAACGATAACTTTCTGTACCAAGAGTCGCATTATAGAATAATTGATATTTACCGCCATCAATTACACTTTTTGCAGCATCACGTGCTATAGTCAATAATGAAGTGCTTCGGTTTGTATTAGTTGTTGATGAACTTCCATTGACATGAAATTTTTGCCATGTACCTTCGTAAAGAGCAACACGCGATAACATTGCAAGAGCTGCATATTTTGTTACCCTTCCAGTTTCAGAAGTTGTCTCGGGCAATCCTTCAGCAGCATCCTGTAAATCGAGAATAATCTGATCGATAACTTCTCCACGATCATTACGTGAGCCATAAAGCTCCTGCGAATCAAGATCAAGAGGCTTTGTTAACAGAATAGCATTTCCCCAAATCTGCACGAGTTCGAAATGAAGATAAGCACGAAAAAATTTAGCCTCAGCTATTGGAACAGATATTGATTCCTGATCGTCAAAAGATTGTGCACGATCAAGCAATAAGTTCGTATAATAGATGCGCTTATAAAGTGTGGTATAATTGGCATCGCTGGTTGGAATTGTATTAGTACCCTGACTAAATGTGTTAACAGAAGATGTAGCTATCAAATCAGAGCGGTAATCACTGTGTGGTCCGTCACTTGTTCCGCTTCCATAAGTATTGTTTCCCATCTGAAAATCGCGGGTCCAGCTATAAAACTGATTGGCAAAGAGCTGAAAATTTGCTGGTTTGGTCCAGACCATATTATCTCCCATATCTGCCATAGGCTCAAGATTAAGACAAGAGCTAACAGCCATAGTCATCAGGCCGAAGCAGAATGCTTTTATATATTGTAATTTCTTCATGATAATCGATTGTTTAGAAAGTTATGTTTACACCAAATGTTACATTACGGGTAAAAGGATATCTTTTCACCCCCGATGCATCGCGGGCAGCTTCAGGATCCCATCCATCTTTGATTTTTGTATGTTCCCAGAGATCGGCCCCTGCAATATATACGCGCAGACTCTGGAATACATTTGTTTTCATAATCTTATTGTCGAGTGTATAACCTACTGTCAGATTTTTCAGACGGATATAGCGACCATCCTGTGCTGTAATTGATGAGGCCTGATAGTTGTAATTATTAATGTTACCATCATTTGTATAAGGTGCATAATAAGCATTCGGATTATCTTCACTCCACACATTACCTATAGAAGATGCTATAGTATTGGTATAATTAGCACGGAAAGGTACAGTCCAGTTGTCAATGCCGCGATAAACGAAGCGGTTACCAGATCCCTGGAAAACTATATTTACATCGAATCCTTTATATTGAATACCTGCGTTAAATGAATATGAAATTTCTGGAACATCACTTCCAAGATAGATGTAGTCTTTCTCATCAAGCACACCATCTCCGTTTTCATCACAATACATATTATCACCTACACGAAGATTACTCGGCATACCTATACCATTGTTTTCATAGTATTTGGCTTTATAGGCTGCCAGTTGTTCATCATTCTGGATTTTACCACCATAACGAAGCCCGAAGATTGAGTTTAGTGAATATCCTTGCTGAGTGGAGGTATAACCTGAACTGATAACCGATGTACCACCATAGTCAACTAACTTATTGCGGGCAAAGGTCATTACACCACCAACATAATAGTTTAATTGTCCGATATTGTTTCTGTATGTCAATTGACCTTCAAAACCCCAGTTTTTAAACTTACCGGCATTTGCTTTTGGGGCACCATCGCCAAGTGTTGCAGGAAATGTAATGCTTACCAACATATTGTTATTGCGCTTCTGAAAAGCTTCTACCGATCCACTTAATTTGCCATTGAAGAAACCAAAGTCTACCCCTACATTCAGATTCTTGATACGCTCCCAGCTACGCGAGTTTGATGCAAGCACACCAGAAGTTCTGATATAAGATAGTTTATCGTTACCTATATAAGCACCTGTACCAGATTCGAGCCCATAAAGCTGAATACCATCATAATTAGAAATACCACTCTGATTACCCATTTCTGCATAAGATGCACGCAGCTTGAACTCACTCAACCAGTCGGCATCTTCAAGGAATGATTCTTGTTTCAGTCTCCAGCCCAGTGAGAAACCGTAAAACATATCCCATCTGTTCTTTGGCTGAAACTTTGAAGAACCATCATAACGTCCGTTTACTTCAAGAAGATATTTACCGGCATAATCATAATTTAAACGACCGAAGAAAGATAAATTGGCAACCTGATATTTATCTTCACCATTGGAGAGAGTGATTTCACCAGCACCGTTAACAATTTCCATACCTTCTTGAATATCTTTTACTTTTACTCCGAAATAAGTATATTCTTTAAATTCATATTGTGCACCCAAAGTCAGACTGATATAGTTTTTCCCCAATGTTTTTGCACCATTCAGATATCCTGTAGCAGAATAAAAATCGGTTTGAGCACTTGTCTGCAAATAAGAAGAATTAGGTTGTGTAGGATTAATCAGCGTCTGAGTATCACCTGCATAATTATAATAGGTTATTGAATTTTCGGTAGTATTACGTGTAGCATAATTTGTATTATAACCTAAGTTCGCATTAGCCGATAACCAACTATTGATTTGCCAGTTCAATGTTTCACTGATACTGATTGACGATACCATCAGTTTATTATCACCGCCCTCGCTTACTTTGGCTACAGGTGATCCCCAAGTACCCCAGGCATATGGTTTTCCGTCCATAGTAGACAATGGTAAACCAGCCATTGGCACACTTACAGTCAGTACTGAACCGATCATTGTAGGCGCAATCTGCTCCTGTCGGTTATAAGAAATAGAAGATTCCAATTTCAGATTGTTAGTAAACTTATATGTATTGTTCATACGGAAAGTATAACGCTGATTATTGTTATTCCCATACTGAAGCGTAGAACCATCATAAAGATAACTCAAAGAAATACGATATGAAGAACGGTCGGTACCACCTGAGATATTCAAGCTTTGTTCTGTAGACCATGTATTTCCAAATAGCGAACCAAGCCAGTTTACGCTATCATCGAAAACAAAGTCTTTCACATCTGTAAAAGCAGCTGAACCAAAAGGATTAGCACTTGTATTCAGATCTATATATGAACCCTTATATTTCTTTGCCAATTGAGCATAAGTGTACCATACATTCGATGTATTATTGTCATTAGTCAAAGCAGTCATTACTCCATCCGCCCATTGATCAACACTCATCAGAGATGGCATCAAACCAACTTTACGCATGGTTGCCGTTCCGCTATATTCTACCAGTGTTTTCCCTTCACTCCCTTTCTTTGTAGTAATCAGTACAACACCGCCTGCTGCACGCGAACCATAAATTGCTGCTGCACCATCTTTCAGAAAATTGATAGATTCAATGTCATTAGAGTTTAGCAAACGTAAATCGTTTACACTATTAAAAGCTACTCCATCGACAATAACTAAAGGCTCGATAGAATTTACCGATGCAGAACCACGAAGATTCATACTCCAGCTTTCATCACCCGGAGCGGATGAACCACGAGTAATCATTACCCCGGGAACTTGGCCCTGCAGTGCTTGAAGTGGACTCGATAAACCTCCTTTTTCTTTAAAAGATTTAGCACCAACAACTGTTACAGCACCAGTTAACGATTCTTTTTTCTGTGTACCATAACCCACAACAACAACTTCACTCAGCACTTCTGAATCTTCGTGCATCACTATGCGTTGAAGTTTCTTTTCAGAAGCGGATATTTCCACTGTTTTGTAGCCAATATATGAAACAGATATTAATGCATTTGGTGATGTTACTTTTAAGGAAAATTCACCATCCATATCGGTTATTGTACCATTGGAAGTGCCCTTTTCTATGACACTTGCTCCAATTATAGGATCGCCATTGGCATCAACAACCAAACCTCTTATTACATCAGCCTGAGCTATGCTATAAGATACATTCGTGTCGGCTAATACGGCTAAAGGATTACTTGTCAGAAGTATAGCTACTATAAACGATAGAAGCGATACTCTTGCTGACAGTTTTTTCAAGAATTCATCTTTCATGACTATTAGATTAATGTTAACAAATATATAATTTATTTCTTATCAGATACATTCACGCATAAACTCGCGTACCTCTTTACGCCCTATGAATAAGTGATTTTCGACAGTTCGTACCGAGAGATTTAATTCAGAGGATATCTCGGTAACATTTTTATTTTCGAAACGATTCATGGTATAAATGGTACGGCGCTGTGGTGGCAATAAACTGAGTTTATATTGCTCGCACGATAAAAGATCATTAGCTATAATCTGACTTTCGATTTCGTTAGATGTTGCTGTCCTATGATCATATATATAAGAAGTTATTTCCTGGCGTTTGTAATAACGGCGCAGATAATCGTTTACAAGATTGCGGGCAATAGTGAAGATAAAAAAACGGATAGTTTCTTCGCAAATGATTTGGTTATAGTTCATCAATCTGATAAAGACATCCTGAGTCAAATCTTCGGATTCTTCGCGATTATTGATTTTATAATAGATATATCGGTATACTTTTGCAGAGTATTCTACATATGCAAATGCTATCAGTTCACTGGTTTTTGCTGTCTGGTCTTTCATAACACATGGTATTGATTAGGCTTAACAGTTACAAAAATAGAGAGCATCAGATAAATAAATGAAAGAAAAACAGTGGTTTGGGTCTCAACT
>CAMTOS010000043.1 GCA_947074195.1 uncultured Bacteroides sp. | reverse complement strand
GAATAAAAATGAGACATAATAAAAAATTCAATCATTTAGGTCGTACTGCTTCTCACAGAGCTGCTATGCTATCTAATATGGCATGTTCTTTGATTAAGCACAAAAGAATCACTACGACTGTAGCAAAGGCGAAAGCACTTAAAAAATATGTTGAGCCTTTGATTACAAAATCTAAGCAAGATACTACTAACTCACGTCGTGTAGTATTTAGCTATCTTCAAGATAAATTTACTGTAACTGAATTGTTCCAGGAAGTATCAGTGAAGATTGCAGATCGTCCAGGTGGTTACACTCGTATTATCAAAACTGGTAACCGTTTAGGTGATAACGCAGAAATGTGTTTTATCGAATTAGTTGACTACAACGAGAACATGGCTAAAGAAAAAGCAGTTAAGAAAACTCGTACACGTCGTTCTAAAAAAGCAGCTACTGAAGCTCCTGTTGCTGAAGCTCCTGCTACTGAAGAAACTAAAGAATCAGCTGAATAATATTATTCAATTACGATATAAGAAGGCATGTCATTACGACATGCCTTTTTTATTACCTTATAATCAAATTTATAGCGAAATAATTGTCCGAAATAATTATTCTTAATAAATTGCAAACAGATTCATACATTCAATAAACCAATCATTATGCGCAAACATATACATCTGCTTTTATTCTTTGCATCATTGTTTATTTTATTCTCTTGTCATCACAAAAATGATGATCCAACTCCGGAGAATCAGAAGACTTTGTTTGTTTATATGCCATGGTCTAACAACCTTACCTCTTACTTTTATACTAATCTCAATGATTTAGAGGATGCCATCATTGAAAGAGGCTTAAAAGATGAGCGTGTTATTGTTTTCTTTTCGGAGACTTCTACTGATGCCAGCATGTTTGAGATGGTCTATAAAAATGGAAAAGTAACGCGTGAAACGATTAATACTTATAAAAATCCTCCATTTACTACTGCTTCAGGAATAACATCTATTATAAATGATGTAAAGAGAGTTGCACCTGCCAATGTTTACAGCATGATTATTGGCTCTCATGGTTTTGGTTGGGTTCCTGTTCAGAGCACTACATTACGGAGAATATCTGATTTCAAATATCATTGGGAGAATGAAAATGTACCATTAACAAGATATTTCGGAGGAACATCTCCTGAATTCCAGACTGATATTTCCACCTTAGCTCAAGGTATTACTGATGCTGGTATTAAAATGGAGTATATTTTGTTTGATGACTGTTATATGTCTACAATCGAAGTTGCCTATGATCTTCGTTATGCTACCGATCACATCATTGCTTCAACCAGTGAGATCATGGCTTACGGTATGCCATATGCAATTATTGGTAAGCATTTGTTAGGAACTCCGAATTATCAGGCTATTTGCGATGGTTTCTATCAGTTCTATTCTACATACAGCTATCCATATGGAACATTAGGCATTGTAGATTGTCGTGAAGTTGACGCTATTATCCCGATAATGAAAGAAATCAATGCTAATTATCAAATAAGCTCTTCTGCTATTTCTTCTATACAGCGACTTGATGGCTATACACCGACTATCTTTTTTGATTTTGGCGATTATGTCGATAAGTTTTGTGAAGATACGCAACTGCTCCTGTCATTTAAATCGCAGTTAGATAAAGTCGTTCCTAATAAAACTCATACGGGTGCTTATTACTCGATGAACAATGGGGTAAATCAGATCAATACTTTCTCTGGTATTACCGTATCTGACCCAAGTTTAAATGGTCGTGCCTCTGAAAAAGTAAATACTGCCTGGTACATCGCGACACATTAAACATTCTCAGCAATAGCAATTCCCATCTTCTCCATCAGAAAGCAGGCATTCATATTTTGTGCCAGCCCTTCGCGCATACGATAAGAAAAAGTCAGCTCGTTGTTCGTGATATCGGCTTCAAAGCAGAAATTTGCAATTTCATCGGGGAAACGTTCTTTCAATGTACCCAGAATTAAATCGTGTGTGGCGATGATACCGTTTGCTTTCAGACTCAAAAGTTGGTTAATAAGTGCCAGTGACCCCTTTTGTTTATCAACCGAGTTCGTCCCTTTCAGTATTTCATCGAGGACGATAAACAGCGTTTCACCGGCATTCAGTTTATCAATAATAAACTTCAGCCTTTTCAGTTCGGCAAAGAAATAAGATTCATTGTCGTTTAGTGAATCGGTAGTGCGAAGACTCGTTATCATTCGTGCCGGACTAAACGTGAATTCATCAGCCCAGACCGGTGCACCAATACAAGCCAGCAGATAGTTCGTACAAACTGTGCGCAGGTAAGTACTTTTACCAGCCATATTTGCACCAGTGATGATAATGAAATATGGTCGTTTAGAGATATCAATATCATTGCGCACGCATTTCTCGCGATTCATCAGCGGATGCCCCAATGCTTTGCCCTCTAAAGTAAAGACTTTTGCGGTTGGAGTAGGGGAGATATATTCAGGGTGATTCTCGGCGAAGTTAGCCAGTGAGCACAACGCGTCAATTTCCAGTACCGCATCAATCCATTGTGGCAGAAGCTTTCCATAGTTCACTTTCCATTTTTCAACCTGCATGTATGCATATAGCTCTTTGAAGTAGAGTCCGTTTAGCAGAATCAGAATGATAAGATTATTCCGTTGATCCAATGAATTCATCCGTTTATGCAGTTGCTGAATGATGCCTGACGCCTGCTGTTTCTCATTCGTGATCTTTGCCTTCAAATCTTTTAATACATTACTTTCTACACCCAGCGACTCTATGCGGTAAATCAACTGTGCATACGTGTCGAGTATCTTCATTTTATTGCCATAGTTACTCTGATGCTTTGAAATCTTAGCCGTAAAAAAGAAGCTGAGTCCGGTGAATATACTAAACATGCTTCCCCAAAAGGCGAAAGAAACGATGCCGATAAAAGAAAGAATCAATAATACAACATTTAATCCACCTATAACAAAAGGCAATGACCTAAGGAATTTGTATCTGTAAAACACCGTAGGTCGCTCTATCCATTCACGGATATCTACTTCATCCTTATCCCTGTTTACCTTGTTCAGCAGTCCCGCTACTCTGAAATCCTTTCTCCATTCCCACAGGTTGCTCAACTCTTTTATCGCCTTCTGTCGTTCAGTAATATCATCGATATTTTCGAGCGGATGCATAAACCAGTTCGCCAGACGTTTCTGGCCACTCGCCGTTACCGTTCGGTTTAATGACTGAAATAAAGAATTAGGGCCAAACAAATCGATATCGTGTGCAAAAGGATGCTCGGCATGATCAAACTCCTTGCCATCATTGAAGCCGGAATAGTCATAGTTCAATGCGGCAATCTCTTGCTTAGAAACTTTTATCGCCGTTTCCAGATAAATCTTCTTCCTGAAAAGGCGGTCCTGCACAACTGCCAGCACAATAAAAAGGACAACTGCAGCAACCACGGTAATTGCCACCGGCAGATAGCCGCCATGACGCAGTACAATGACTATTGCGATACCAGCAATAAAATCAATCAGTTTTAAAGTACCCAGCAGATGAATTCTTTTTCTGATGGTTTTAAGAAGTCCGGTCGATTGCTCTATTTCCGATTGATATCGATTTATAAGTGTATTATATTTACTCTGATGTTTTAACATATAATTAAATTGTTAGTCTTTATATGACAAAGATATGCAGATGTGAATAGAAATATTACATCATGTGGTTAATTTTACCGTTTTACTATCCATATATTAGCTTTGGCCTTATTTTTAATGCAAAATAGTTGTACTCATTCTCGAAAAACAGTATCTTTCGACCAATCTATTTCTTATATCTCAAACTGATGAAACGATTTTATATATTCACACTTTTTGTGCTGAGCTATATTTTTTGTTCAGCACAATATACTATTTACGCCAATCTTAAAAACCTATTATTGCAGCAAGGCGATACACTTGAATCTCTGCATGTGGAAAAGCGTACAAAAAATATGATTACGCTTCAGGGCGGAGCTGACTATAAAATTTATCATCCTACTAACAAATCACTATCTTCTTATTTAAAACGAAAACCTTTTGCAGTATGTACAGACAGCAATCTGTATATCAACTGTAAAAAGATGCGTTATAAAAAACTGCGTTTCGGACAATGGTATGCACCGGCTTTCATTATGGGCGGCAATATTTATTTCAGTGCCATGCCATTGGGGTCGGTTGTGGCCAAATCATCTTACTCTATGGGCAGTAATCTTGGCGGATCATTGGGTGAGGCTATAGCATCATCCGGGCTGGTCTCGAAACGTGTATATTATGAAATTAACGGCATAACGGGCGAAATACTATTTGTAAGCAAAGACAGAATGCTCGAACTACTAACTGATTATCCGGAATGGACACAGTCTTTCCTGACAGAGGACAGTGAATCTGCACGTGTTACCGGAAAATATCTCAAACTACTATGCGAAGAAATCGAATAATCTTTTTGATAATTAACTTGTTGGTTTTTGGTGGTTTAAATCATTATATCTATATTGCAAAACCTGTTTTCGACTGTTTGTCTTGACAGTTTGTAAATTAATGTAGACTATGGAACAAATCTCTTTAAACACACATTTGCCTGAAATGCCAGAATTTATTGTCGGTATCAGGCGAGCGCCCGATCGTGGCTATACACTAACACCCCCGCAAACGGCATTAGCACTAAAGAATGCCTTACGTTATATCCCCAAAGAGCTTCACGAAACACTGGCGCCTGAATTTCTTCAGGAGTTACGAACGCGTGGCCGCATTTATGGCTATCGTTATCGTCCTGAGGGCGATTTAAAAGCAAAGTCGATTGATGAATATAAAGGGAAATGTATCGAAGGGAAAGCTTTTCAGGTCATGATTGACAATAATCTGTGCTTTGATATCGCTCTTTACCCTTATGAGTTAGTGACTTACGGCGAAACAGGACAGGTATGTCAGAACTGGATGCAATACCGTCTGATTAAAAAGTATCTGGAAGAACTAACACAAGAACACACACTTGTTATTGAGTCAGGGCATCCGCTTGGATTGTTCAAATCGAAACCAGAAGCGCCACGGGTAATTATTACTAATGCTATGATGGTGGGCATGTTCGATAATCAGAAAGACTGGCATATGGCGATGCAGTTAGGTGTGGCCAACTACGGACAAATGACTGCCGGCGGATGGATGTATATCGGGCCGCAGGGCATTGTGCATGGTACTTTCAATACCTTATTGAATGCCGGGCGCATGAAGTTAGGCGTACCGCAGGATGGAAATCTCAAGGGACATCTGTTTGTATCGTCCGGACTTGGTGGCATGAGTGGTGCACAACCCAAAGCAGCCGAGATTGCAGGTGCAGCCTCTATTGTGGCCGAGGTCGATTTATCGCGCATCGAAACCCGCTATAATCAGGGTTGGGTAGGACACATTACTGCTCATCCCGATGAAGCTTTCCGTCTGGCAAAAATTGCCATGGAAAAGCATGAGGCGACATCTATTGCTTTCCACGGAAATATTGTAGACTTGCTGGAATATGCAGTCAATAACCATATTCATATCGAACTCCTTTCCGATCAGACTTCTTGTCATGCCGTATACGAAGGCGGTTATTGTCCGCAGGGCATCTCCTTCGAAGAACGCACCCGCTTACTTCACGAAGCACCCGATGTTTTCTGTAAACTGGTTGATCATACCCTTCAGCATCATTTCGATCTGATTAAGAAACTGGTGGACTGTGGCACTTACTTCTTTGATTACGGCAATTCATTCATGAAAGCCATTTTCGATGCAGGTGTAAAAGAGATCTCCCGTAATGGTGTCGATGAAAAAGATGGTTTCATCTGGCCAAGTTATGTCGAAGATATCATGGGTCCCGAACTTTTCGATTACGGATACGGACCATTCCGCTGGGTTTGCCTCAGTGGCAAACACGAGGATTTGATTAAAACCGATCATGCTGCTATGGCATGCATCGACCCAAACCGCCGCGGACAAGATCGCGACAACTACAACTGGATTCGCGATGCAGAAAAGAATAAATTAGTGGTGGGCACTCAGGCACGTATTCTCTATCAGGATGCAGTGGGCCGAATGAAGATTGCCCTCCGCTTTAATGAAATGGTTCGCAATGGTGAAGTTGGGCCAATCATGCTCGGTCGCGATCATCACGATGTAAGTGGTACCGATTCTCCCTTCCGAGAAACCTCCAATATAAAAGATGGCAGTAATGTGATGGCCGATATGGCTGTACAATGCTTTGCCGGAAACTGTGCCCGTGGTATGAGTCTGGTGGCTCTGCACAATGGTGGCGGAGTGGGTATCGGTAAAGCCATCAATGGTGGTTTCGGCATGGTTTGCGATGGCAGCAAAAGAGTCGATGAAATTATTCGCTCTGCCATGCTTTGGGATGTAATGGGAGGTGTGGCCCGTCGCTCATGGGCGCGAAATGAAAATGCGATGACAACTACCGAAGAATTTAATCGCTCTCACGGGAGTGATTATCATATAACGATGCCTTATGTGGCAGACGACAATCTAATCAATAATCTTATAAATAGTAAAGAAAGCGATGAACTGGAATAAAATCGTAGAATGCGTTCCTAATTTTAGTGAAGGACGTGATCTGGTAAAAATAGATAAAATTGTAGCTCCTTTCCGTGCAAAAGCCGGAGTTAAATTACTTGATTATAGCAACGATGAAGATCACAACCGATTGGTGGTAACGCTCGTTGGAGAACCCGAAGCGCTTTATGAAGCAGTGCTCGAAGCTATCGGGGTGGCAGTTGCCGAAATAGACCTGACACAACATAAAGGACAACATCCGCGTATGGGTGCCGTTGATGTCGTTCCTTTCATTCCGATTAAGAATACCACGATGGAAGAGTGTATTGCTCTTTCACGTCAGTTGGGCGAGCAAGTTGCAGAACGTTATGGCGTACCCGTATTCCTGTATGAGAAATCGGCAACAGCTTCACATCGTGAAAACTTAGCGGCTGTACGCAAAGGCGAATTCGAAGGAATGGCCGAAAAGATAAAACAACCCGAATGGGCTCCGGATTATGGAAAAGCCGAACGTCACCCAACGGCGGGTACAGTAGCAATTGGTGCACGTATGCCATTGGTAGCCTATAACATCAATCTGAACACGGCCGATCTGAATATCGCTCAGGACATTGCCAGGAAAATTCGTTTCATCGGTGGCGGATTACGCTATTGCAAGGCGATGGGTGTAGAGCTGAAAGAACGTGGTATCACTCAGGTTTCTATCAATATGACCGATTTTACCAAAACAGCGCTGTATCGTGCCTTCGAACTAACCCGCATTGAAGCCAAACGTTACGGAGTTTCTATTGTGGGTAGCGAAATCATCGGACTGGTTCCTATGGAGGCTTTAATCGATACTGCATCATATTATCTGGGACTGGAGGATTTCTCTATGGAGCAAGTTCTCGAAGCCCGCATCATGGAATAAGCTATGAGCAATCTCCTCATTATAAATGCACACATCGTAACTCCCACCGGCAATAGTGCCCGGTGCGGAGATAAGATGCGCGAATTGCTTGATTTGCCTTGTGGCTATATCGAAATTACCGATGGCATCATTACGGCTGTTGGCGAAGGCGATATGTCACCCAAGGAAGGCTATCAGGTATTAGATGCCAAAGGCAAATGTGTTCTTCCCGGTTTTATCGACTCTCATACGCACTTAGTTTTCGGGGGTTATCGTCCCGATGAATTTGTGTGGCGTATGAATGGCGATAGTTACATGAGCATTATGGAACGTGGAGGTGGTATTTATAACACAGTGCGTTCTACCCGTGAAGCTTCTTTTGATGAACTGAAAGAGAAAGCTGAATGGTTTATCGATGTGATGAGCCGCATGGGGGTAACTACCGTCGAAGGTAAGAGTGGCTACGGGCTAGATTGCTTTACTGAACTGAAACAACTGGAAGTGATGCGTGCCATCAACTCTGATCCTAACCGTAAAGTCGATATTGCCACAACTTACCTTGGTGCACATGCTGTAGCACCGGAATATGCGGGAGAACCTGATCTTTATATCGATTTTATGATCGATAAGATGTTGCCGCTGATTCATGAGCGTGGTTTGGCAGAAAATTGTGATGTATTCTGCGAAAAGGGTGTATTTACCGTAGAGCAATCCCGTCGTTTGCTGGAAGCAGCTCAGGCAATGGGGTATGGAATAAAACTTCATGCCGATGAGATTGTTTCGTTTGGTGGTGCAGAACTGGCAGCCGAACTTAAGGCGCTGAGTGCTGATCATTTGCTTCATGCATCCGATGACGGGGTGAGTGCTATGGCCGAAAACGGAGTAGTGGCAACTCTGCTTCCGTTAACTGCTTTTACCTTGCGCGAACCTTATGCACGCGGACGCTATATGATTGATTCGGGGTGTGCCGTTGCGCTGGCAACCGATCTTAATCCGGGAAGCTGTTGCTCTGGTTCTATACCTTTACTCTTCGCGCTGGCTTGTCTGTATATGCATTTGTCGGTCGAAGAGGCTATCACGGCTTTGACGCTGAACGGAGCGGCTGCACTTGGTAAGGCCGATAAAACCGGAAGCATTGAAGTTGGGAAGCAGGGCGATGTGGTGATGCTCGATTGTGAAACACCAAATGTTCTGCCTTACTATACCGGAATGAATTCAGTGCTCCATACCATCAAATCGGGCAGACTGTTATTCTAAATTATTAATTATAAATCTCGTAAAAACAAAAATACTATGTTAGTCGATTTAACTGTGAAAGAATTCCTGGGTAAGGTTGCCGGCGGTGATCCGGTTCCCGGAGGAGGTAGTGTTGCTGCACTGAATGGTGCTATTGCTGCGTCATTGGCGGCAATGGTGGCAGGTCTCACCATCGGAAAGAAGGGTTATGAAGAACACGAAGAACTGATGACTCGTATACGCGAAGTGGCTTTAAAGGCTCAGGAAGGCTTCGTTATAGATATTGATCGCGACTCTGAAGCTTATGACCAGGTGTTTGCCTGCTTTAAGATGCCTAAAGCTACCGATGAAGAGAAACAGTTGCGTAGCGCTGCCATTCAGGAGGCAACGAAATATGCAGCATTGGTCCCTATGCAGGTGGCACGAAATGCTTATGAACTAATGGAGATCATTGCTGATGTGATTCGCCTGGGCAATAAGAATGCTATTACCGATGGATGTGTGGCCATGATGTCTGCCCGTTCTTGCGTTTTATCGGCTTTGCTGAATGTACGTATTAACCTGGGCTCTATAAAAGATAAGGATTTTGCAAACCAGTTATCTGAAGAAGCAAGTGAACTGGAAGTAAATGCTGAGGCAAAAGAGAGAGAAATATTGAGTGTGGTACATACAGAACTGTCTTTATGAAAAATGTATATCTGGTAGGGTCGGGCGAACTGACATTCGATATTATCGAAAGAATTATCAATGAGAACTTAAAACTTGAACTGGCTCCTGAGGCTAAGGTGCGTATACAGAAATGCAGGGATTATCTGGATAAGAAAATCGCTGAATCTAAAGTACCGCTCTATGGCATTACAACAGGATTCGGTTCATTGTGCAATAAAAATATATCTCCCGATGAACTTGGTACACTTCAGGAGAATCTGATTAAAAGTCATGCCTGCAGTGTGGGCGAGGAGATTAGTCCGGTGGTCATTAAACTGATGATGCTTTTCAAGGCACATGCATTGTCATTGGGGCATAGCGGGGTGCAGGTAGTTACCGTACAGCGCATTCTCGATTTCTTTAATAATGATGTGATGCCTATCGTTTACGATCGTGGCTCATTGGGTGCATCGGGTGATCTGGCTCCTTTAGCCAATCTGTTCTTACCTCTTATCGGGGTAGGTGATGTCTATTATAAAGGAAAGAAACGCGAAGCTATCAGTGTGCTCGATGAATTTGGCTGGGAACCGGTGAAGCTGATGAGTAAAGAGGGACTGGCATTGCTCAATGGTACGCAGTTTATGAGTGCCAATGGTGTATTCGCTGTGCTTAAAGCTTTCCGTTTATCGAAAAAAGCCGATCTGATTGCAGCGATTTCGCTCGAAGCGTTTGATGGCCGACTGGAACCTTTTATGGATTGCATTCAGCAGATTCGTCCGCACAAAGGTCAGATACAAACGGGTGAGGCTTTCCGTACGTTGCTGGAAGGTAGTGAAATCATTTCTCATCCTAAAGCGCATGTTCAGGATCCTTACTCTTTCCGTTGTATTCCGCAGGTGCATGGAGCTACAAAAGATACGCTGAACTATGTGGCTTCAGTATTGCTGACTGAAATAAACTCTGTGACCGATAACCCGACAATTTTCCCGGATGAGGATCGTATCATTTCGGGAGGTAATTTCCACGGACAACCTTTAGCGTATGCCTACGACTTCCTGGCAATTGCTCTGGCCGAGCTGGGTAATATTTCCGAAAGACGTGTAGCACAGCTCATCATGGGACTTCGTGGCCTACCCGAGTTTCTGGTAGCAAGTCCGGGATTGAATAGTGGATTCATGATTCCGCAATATAGTGCTGCATCTATGGTGAGTCAGAATAAGATGTATTGTTATCCCGCATCAAGCGACTCTATCGTTTCATCTAACGGACAGGAAGATCATGTCAGCATGGGGGCTAATGCCGCTACTAAACTCTATAAGGTGATGAACAATCTGGAGTTTATTCTGGCCATCGAACTGATGAACGGTGCACAGGGCATTGAGTTCCGTCGTCCCGAAAAGAGTTCGCCTTATATCGAAAACTTCCTGAAAGAGTATCGTAAAGAGGTACCGTTTATAAAGGAAGATATTGTGATGTATAAGGAGATCAACAAAACGGTGGCTTTCCTGAACAGAAAGAGAATAGACTATTAATTCAAGAAAAATATGAAAAATGAGTTAGATTTGTCGGCTTGCGCTTATGGCGATGTGATCGGCAAGGAGTTTTCACTGGTCATTTTGCCATGGGGAGCGACCGAACCGCACAACTATCATTTGCCTTATCTGACAGATTCTATATTGTCGTACGAACTTGCTTTAGAGGCAGCAGATGAAGCGTTGGCCTCAGGAGTAAGAGCAATGGTACTTCCTTCGGTAAATCTGGGTTCGCAAAATCCGGGTCAGCGGGAGCTTCCGTTCTGCATTCATGCCCGATACGAAACACAATATTATATTCTAAGAGATATTGTTGCTTCGCTTCACTATCAGGGAATGCGCAAATTGCTTATCGTTAATGGTCATGGCGGAAACTCATTTAAAAATATGATTCGCGATCTGGCAGTGGATTATCCCGATTTTCTGATTGCCGTATGCGAGTGGTTCCGTCTCACTGATAACAGTTCGATTCTCGAAATTAAAGGCGAACATGCCGATGAACTCGAAACATCTGTTATGTTGCATTATCATCCGGAGTTGGTCGATATGGATAAAGCAGGTAGTGGTGCTACCAAATCATCTGCTTTGAAAACTCTGAACGAAGGACTAATATGGATTCCGCGCAACTGGAAGGATATTTCTTCCGATAGCGGTGTGGGTGATCCTCGAAAATCTACAGCAGAGAAAGGTAAACTCATCGCTGAAAAAGTTGTCGCGAAGCTGACAGAGATTATAATCGATCTCGGGAAAGCGAATTAAAGACATACAGATTTCGTGAAAAGACGAATGTGCATCATAACAGATCATGCATATTCGTCTTTTTTATTTAATAAATCTCCATCTGAATGATTCTTCTTTGGCTGATGCTGAATCGGGAACAATCGGGAGAACATTAATAAAGTAGTGCATAGCGTTCTGCAGTTTATTGCAAAAGGCTCTGCAGTTTGTTGCATATAGTTCTGCACTAAATTGCAAAAGGCTTGGCAATAAATGGTAAGAGTATTGACTATAAACCGGAAGCGTGGTTCTATGATTTTGATTGATTGTATTGGTTATTTCTTGTAAGCCAGGTTAACTTGTGTGATAAATTGATGCAAATAATCGACTAATAGTGAGCTTATTATTCCTGATGTTTTGTCATATAATGGCTTTTTATATTAACAATAATTGATAATATATCTCGTATAGTATAATAAAAGTAAAAATATGTACAATTATATAGGAAACCGAAAACTCTGATTGAGTTTTTAGTTTATATTTGTCATTCCAATAATTAACATAATTGTTATCAATTGTAATATATCAACAATAGATTTATAGTTAACTGATGAGTTTAAGTGAAAAAGAAAATTTGCATAACAGGGTAGAATTACGTGAACGTATTATTAATACTGCGTATATGCTTTTTACGTCCAATGGTATCAAATGTATAAAAATGGATGATATTGCATCTGCATTGGGGATTTCGAAAAGAACACTTTACGAAGTATTTGATGATAAAGAAATGCTTTTATGTGAATGTGTGAAAAAGAAACATTATGAAATGGATATATTCTTTGAGGAAGTCCTTCATAATTCAAAACATGTACTTGAGGTTATTTTGATGGGTTATCAGCGTAGTGTTGAAAACTTTCATGAAACTCATAAGAATTTCTTTTTAGATATTATGAAATACCCCAAGGCCTGTGATCTTGTTTTAAAACGCCGCGAGCGAGATGCATCTTATACGGTTTCTTTTATGCAGAAAGGGGTAGAACAGGGCATTTTCAGAGAAGATATAAATTTCAATATCATTAATCATTTATTACGTGAACAGTTAAACTTGCTGATGAATACTGATTTATGTAAAAAATATCCTTTTCTGGATGTATATGAAACCATTATTGTTACTATGCTTCGTGGTGTATCAACAGCAAAAGGCGCAGATGTTCTGGATAATTTTATTAAAGATTATCGTAAGAAAAGAGAACAAAATGAGACAGATATAAAATAAATAGAAGACTTTAAATTGAAAAATAAATTTATGGGTAAAATGAAAAAGCTGATAAGTAAAGGTGTTTTTCTGGCAATAGCATTTGCCTTGAATATTCCTTTTATAAAGGCACAGGAAGAACTTGGAGTATTGAATCTTACACTTGATGAGGCTATAGCTATTGCTCTGGAAGAAAATCCAACCATTGAAATAGCCAATCAGGAAGTGATTCTGAAAAAGGTAGCCAATAAAGAGTCATGGCAGAACTTATTGCCTGAAGCAAGTATTTCGGCGGGTATTGATCATACCATTAAAGCGGCTGAAATGAAGCTTGGCGGACAATCGTTTAAAATGGGACAGGACAACTCGAATACCGGAAGTGCCGGTTTGTCTATCAGTTTGCCTGTATTTGCTCCTGCGGTATACAAAGCGATGTCGCTGAGCAAAACGGATATTACACTTTCTTTGGAGAAAGCGCGTGCCACACGTCAGGATCTGGTGAACCAGGTAACTAAGGCTTATTACCAGTTGATGCTGACACAAGATACACATGATGTGATGCTGGCAAGTTATAAACTGGCAGAAGATAATTTTAATATTGCCAATGCAAAATATATGCAGGGAGCAGTTAGTGAATTCGATAAGATCAGTGCAGAAGTGCAGATGCGTAGCACCAGACCGGGCGTTGTATCATCGGCAAATGCGATAACACTTTCTAAACTGCAGCTTAAGGTGTTGATGGGTATTACTGCCGATATTGATATCCTTATAAAAGATAGTCTTGCAGCCTATGAAACAGAAGTATTTGCCAACGAGCTTGCTGCCGGAAGCGAAACGCTTGTAAATAATACAACGATGAAGCAGTTGGAACTGAATCAGAAAATGTTGCACGAAAATATTAAGTTGCTTCGTACTAATTTTATTCCGACTCTCGGAGTTTCTTTCTCTTACCAGTATCAGTCATTGTATAACACTAACTGGAACTTCTTTAATTATGACTGGGCCAACAGTTCATCTTTAATGTTTAGCCTGAGTATTCCTATTTATCGTGCAAGTAATTTCACGAAGATGAAATCGGCTCGCATCGAATTGTTGCAACTCGATTTGAATAAAACCAATACGGAACGTAATCTGAATACGATGATTAAAAGCTATCGCAACAACATGACGGCAAGTTCTGAACAGGTGGTGAGTAATAAAGAAAATGTATTCCAGGCCGAGAAAGCGGTGCAGATTGCCAGCAAACGATACGAGGTCGGTAAAGGCACTGTACTCGAATTGAACTCATCTCAGGTTTCATTGACAGAAGCACAGCTGGTTTATAACCAGTCGATTTACGATTACCTGGTGGCTAAAGCAGATCTTAACCAGGTGTTGGGAGATGATAATTATTAATACAAAAATGAATATACAAAATAAGCAGAATATTATGAGAAAGAGTTTTCAGATTTTAGCACTGTTTGCAGCTGCATTCTTTACTGCATGTTCTGGCAGCAAGGAACAAAAAGAAACAGTGATTGTAGAAGAAAAACCGCGTGTGAAGATTGCATCTGTTACAGCACAACCTGTAGAACAGACTCAGGATTATACAGCTACAGTCGAGGCTGAGGCTAAGAATAATATCCAGCCTTCATCGGCAGTTCGTATCGACGATATTTATGTTGAGGTGGGTGATCGTGTTCGCAAAGGACAAAAACTGGTTCAGATGGATACGGCTAATCTTCGCCAGATGAAGCTTCAGCTTGAAAATAAGCAAACCGAATTTAACCGTACCGATGAATTATATAAAATCGGTGGTGCTTCAAAGTCTGAATGGGATGCACAGAAGATGGCACTTGATGTACAGCAAACGGCTTATAATAATCTGCTGGAAAATACGACACTTGTAAGTCCGATTGACGGTATTATTACTGCACGCAATTATGATAACGGCGATATGTATACAGGTTCTGCACCGGTTCTTGTAGTGGAGCAGATTTCTCCGGTTAAGCTAATGATCAATGTTTCCGAAGGCTATTTCACTCAGGTGAAAAAAGGCGAAGATGTTGATGTGAAACTTGATGTTTATGGTGACGAAGTATTTAAAGGTAAGGTAAATCTGGTTTATCCTACTATTGATGCGGCAACACGTACTTTCCCAGTAGAAATCCGTTTGGATAATAAAGATCAGCGTGTACGTCCGGGAATGTTTGCCCGTGTTACTGTGAGTTTCGGAACAGAAACCAATGTGGTAGTACCCGATCTTTCTATCGTGAAACAGGCTGGTGCAGGCGACCGATATGTTTATGTATATCACGACAATGGTACAGTAACTTATAATAAGGTTGAACTGGGCAAACGCATGGGCGAGAACTATGAGCTTAAATCTGGTGTACCCAATAATGCTAAAGTGGTGATTGCCGGTCAGTCTCGTTTGCTTAACGGCATGGAAGTAGAAGTTGAGAATTAATCGCATCGTCCCCAACATAAAATTAAAACAATATGAGTTTATACGAAGGAGCGGTTAAAAAACCGATTATGACTTCACTCTGCTTTGTGGCAGTGATGATTTTTGGTATTTATTCGTTGTCGAGGTTGCCGATCGACCTCTATCCGGATATCGACACAAATACCATCATGGTGATGACAGCCTATCCGGGAGCAAGTGCCTCGGATATTGAGAATAATGTGACGAGACCTTTGGAAAATACGTTGAATGCGGTGAGTAATCTGAAACATATTACTTCGCGTTCATCAGAAAATATGTCGCTTATCACACTGGAGTTTGAGTATGGTAATGATATTGACGTACTCACCAATGACGTCAGGGATAAACTGGATATGGTGAGTTCTCAGATGCCAGATGATGCTGAAACACCGATTATCTTTAAGTTTAGTACCGATATGATTCCTATTGTGATGCTTTCGGTGCAGGCACAGGAAAGTCAGTCGGCGCTTTACAAGATTCTGGACGACCGTGTGGTTAATCCATTGGCACGTATTCCGGGCGTGGGTACGGTATCTATCAGTGGTGCTCCCCAACGTGAAATTCAGGTCTATTGCGATCCGGTAAAACTGGAGGCTTACAATCTGAGTATCGAGACTATCAGTAATGTAATCGGTATGGAGAACCGCAATGTTCCCGGTGGTAATTTCGACATCGGTAACGAAACCTATTCGCTGCGTGTGGAAGGTGAGTTTGATGATTCACGCCAGTTAGCCAATATTGTGGTAGGTACTTACAATGGAGCATCGGTATATCTTCGTGACGTAGCACAGATTGTCGACACAGTTGAAGAGCGTGCGCAGCAAACTTATAATAATGGTGTGCAGGGTGCAATGATTATCGTGCAGAAACAGTCTGGTGCAAACTCTGTAGAGATTTCACGAAAAGTGGCTGAGGCTTTACCACGCTTGCAGAAAAACCTTCCAAGTGATGTAAAGATTGGTGTGATTGTCGATACTTCTGATAATATCCTGAATACCATCGACTCGTTGACCGAAACAGTACTTTATGCCTTATTGTTCGTTGTTATCGTAGTGTTCCTTTTCCTTGGTCGCTGGCGTGCTACAATGATTATCTGTATTACGATTCCGCTTTCGCTGATTGCATCGTTTATCTATCTGGCTGTTTCGGGCAATACGATTAATATCATTTCGCTTTCATCTCTTTCTATCGCAATTGGTATGGTGGTAGATGATGCGATTGTAGTTCTCGAAAATGTGACATCGCATATCGAGCGTGGTGCCGAACCTAAACAGGCGGCTATCCATGGTACCAATGAGGTAGCGATTTCGGTAATTGCTTCTACACTGACAATGATTGCGGTATTCTTCCCGTTAACCATGGTAGGTGGTATGTCGGGTGTAATGTTCCGTCAGTTGGGCTGGATGATGTGTGCCATTATGTTTATCTCAACAATTGCCGCATTATCTCTGACACCGATGCTTTGTTCGCAACTTTTGCGTTTGCAGAAGAAGCAATCTAAAGTCTTTAAGCTTTTCTTCAGACCGATTGAAATGGTTCTCGATTCACTCGATAGCGGTTATGCGCATATGCTCAACTGGGCAGTACGTCATCGTACATTTGTGTTGTCTTGTTGTTTCGGTTTCTTCTTCCTGAGTCTTTTCTGTGCAAAATATATCGGTTCGGAATTCTTCCCGCCGCAGGATAATGCCCGTATAGCGGTAAAACTGGAGCTGCCTATTGGTACTCGTATGGAGAAAGCACAGGAGATGGCCGATAAACTGACTGAACAATGGCTGGCAAAATATGCAGGTGTACTTAAAATCTGTAATTATACAGTTGGTCAGGCCGATTCTGATAACGTATGGGCATCAATGCAGGATAATGGTTCGCATATCATCTCATTTAATATGAGTTTGGTCGATCCGGGTGATCGTGATATTTCTCTTGAGAAGGTCTGCGATGAAATGCGTGATGACTTGAAGAAATATCCTGAATTCTCAAAAGCGCAGGTAATCTTCGGGGGTAGCAACTCCGGAATGTCAGCGCAGTCATCTGCCGATTTCGAGGTATATGGATACGACATGGCAATGACCGACAGTGTAGCTGCCCGTCTGAAACGCGAATTGCTGAAGGTAAAAGGTGTTTCGGAAGTAAACATTAGCCGAAGCGATTATCAGCCGGAATATCAGGTCGATTTCGATCGTGAGAAACTGGCTCTTCACGGATTGAATCTTAGTACGGCTGCTAATTATCTTCGTAACCGTATTAATGGAGCTACTGCTTCTAAATATCGTGAGGATGGTGATGAATATAATATTAAAGTACGCTATGCTCCGGAACATCGTACAAGTCTGAATGATATAGAAAATATTCTTATCTATAATGCACGTGGAGAAGCTATCCGTGTAAAAGATGTTGGTAAAGTGGTAGAACGTTTCAATCCGCCAACCATCGAGCGTAAGAATCGTGAGCGTATTGTTACTGTTTCTGCTATCATCTCTGGAGTGCCAATGAGTAATGTCGTAACTGCCGGAAACGATATTATCGATACACTTGACTTGCCGGGTGATATTAATGTACAGATTGCGGGTTCTTATGAAGATCAGCAGGAATCATTTAACGACCTTGGTACGCTTGCCGTAATGATTGTCTTGCTGGTATTTATCGTAATGGCTGCTCAGTTCGAATCACTGACTTACCCATTTATTCTAATGATTTCGGTATTGTTTGCTTTCAGTGGTGTATTGATGGCGCTTTTCATTACAAATACCAATTTGAGTGTAATGAGCTTACTTGGGGGAATCATGCTAATTGGTATCGTAGTGAAAAATGGTATTGTACTAATCGACTATACGATTCTTTGTCGTGAACGTGGACAGTCTGTATTGAATTCGGTTATTACTGCCGGACGAAGCCGTTTGCGTCCTGTATTGATGACTACTGCTACAACGGTACTTGGTATGATTCCTATGGCATTGAGCACAGGTCAGGGTTCTGAGATGTGGAGTCCGATGGCGATTGCCGTAATCGGCGGTCTTTTAGTGTCGACTATCCTTACTCTTATTTATGTACCGACCATGTATTGTGTATTTGGTGGAGTAGGTGTAAAACGTCAACGCCGTAAACTTAGAAAGCAGATTGCTATGGATGAATACTTCCAGGCACACAAGGATGAGATCATCAAAAAGAAATAATAATAACAATAAAGGCCGGATGCTAACATGCTCCGGCCAACAAAATATTTTAAAAAATGAAATCTGTATTTATCACTTTTGACCAGGCATATTACGAGCGAATCATAGCGTTGCTCGATCGTCTGAGCTGTCGCGGTTTTACTTATCTGGATAAAGTACAAGGCCGCGGATCGAAAACCGGTGAGCCTCACTTTGGTTCGCATGCCTGGCCAAGTATGAATTCTGCCATCATTACGATTGTTGATGATGCCAAGGTTGATTCATTGCTTGATGCATTACACAAAATGGATTTGCAGACCGAGCAATTAGGTCTGCGTGCTTTTGTCTGGAATATCGAGCGCTCTATCTGATCCTGATTGTATACAATCAATAGCGTTCAGATATAAAACGAAAAAGAACCATTCTGAGGTGAATTATCACCCTGAATGGTTCTTTCCCATTTATAAACAATTAAAGTTAACTGTTCTTTTTCTTATTCTTTATCAGCTTTAGCTGCAGGTTTCTTTTTTGCAGCAGGCTTCTTTTTCTTTTCCTCTTTCACTTCAGCCTCTTTCTTTGGAGCCTCCTTCTTGGTAGCTTCTTTTTTAGGAGTCTCTTTCTTGATTTTGGCAAGCTTCTTTTCTTGTTTAACTTTATCTTCTTCCAGTTTCTCAATTTCTTTATGAAGCTCTTCAATCTCAGTGCCCTGATTTTGAATTGTAGTCAGCAACGAGTTCAATTCTTCATTATCGATATCTTCAGGGAAAAGTGAGTTCACACGATTAAGAAAATCGCCAAGAATATTCATATAATTTGTGAATGCATCATATGGCGAGTCATAGATTCCACGGTTCAGAAGAATAGTCGAACGGGTCGTCATGAATCTGAAGTTATTGCTGGCCTGAAGATAATCCCAGTCTTGCTTAATGCGTCGGTCATTGCAAAGCAAAACTCTTTCGGCTACGCTGTATAGCTTATTGAAAGCTTCTCTTTGCATTACATTACCCAACCAGCAACCGGTGTCGCGTTCTTCATCTACCCAGGATACCGGATAAGCAACGTCAAGTGGAGCAACAGGCTTCATTTTAGTCACAATATCGGTTGGCGTAGAGAAAGTGATGCCACGTTCTTTTGCACATTCAGGCAATGCTTTTAGGAACTCAAGGATATTTGATGATAGCGGCTGTACCATACCCAGTGCACTTAGCTCCATGAAGATGTTGATAACCTGCTCTTCCTGTGGGAAAGAATCGATCCAGCTCATATATTTACCGGCAAACAGAGGATACTCCGTCCAGTCAGAATTAGAGAATCGAAGACTGATATCATCCGATAGTTTATAATCTCTCAGAAGCAATTTAAGGTTAGGTGCCATATTGCATTGATATACATAATGTGGACTCTTCCAACCTAATACATGTTTTGCTCCTTCGGTGATCATTCCTTTGAAGCCCATTGACGATACAACAGCACCAATCTCATCAGAATAGATGAGGCTCGAGTTTCTGAATACCTTAGGTGTTTTGCCAAACATCTGTTTGATTTTGTTGCTCATGCGTTTCACTTCTTCACGGAAGCAGTCTTCGTTTATCAAAGACGATAAACCATGAGAATATGGCTCAGCAAGGAATTCACAACAACCTGTATCGTTTAACTGATGAAGCAAATCAACAACTGCCGGTGCATGGATCTCAAGCTGTTCCAGTGCCACACCCGAAATAGAGAGTGCCACTTTAAAATAGCCGTTATTGGCTTTAGCCATTTCAATAAGTGTAGTCAGCGCCGGAATATACGAGCGTTCAGCAACTTCATTAATAGAATATTCATTGGCATAATCATCATAATAATAATGATCGCTGCCTATATCAAAAAAACGATATCTTTTAAGGTGTACAACCTGATGTATTTCGAAATAAAGACAGATGGTTCTCATATCTTAATTGTAATTTTATTATTTATAATTTCTGATGATACTCTCATAGATTTGGCGCACTTTCAGGCCCACTGCTTCCCAGACAATCTGATCTACTTCTCTTTTGCCTTCGTCGCGCAGGTATTCGTAAAGTGCCGGATAGGTACAAATACCATATATGGCATCAGCCATGGCATGAATATCCCAATAGTCGGTTTTTATGCATTTATCAAGAATCTCTGCACATCCCGATTGTTTAGAAATGATGGTAGGCACGCTGCACTGCATCGCTTCAAGCGGAGAGATACCAAAAGGCTCTGAAACCGATGGCATGATATAAACATCACTGGCTTTTAGCACCTCGTATACCTCTTTCCCTTTCATGAAACCCGGGAAGTGGAATTTATCGGCAATGCCTCTGTCGGCTACCAATCTGATCATTTGTTCCATCATATCCCCACTACCTGCCATTACGAAACGAACATCTTTAGTACGTTTCAAAGCAAGTGCAGCAGCTTCGACGAAATATTCCGGACCTTTTTGCATCGTGATACGGCCCAGAAAAGTGACCAGCTTTTCTTTTGGATTCTTCTTTGGTACGATGTCGATAATTTCCTGTGGCAGTGGCGATACGGCATTGTGTACCGTCGTTACTTTACGCGGATCCTGGAAATATTTATGAATCACCGTCTGACGGGTCAGCTCGCTTACGCACATGATATGATCGGCATTGTCCATACCATTCTTTTCAATGGCATAAACTGTTGGGTTTACATTACCACGGCTGCGGTCAAAGTCGGTTGCATGTACATGTATCACCAATGGTTTGCCCGACACCTGTTTTGCATGGATACCTGCAGGATAAGTCAGCCAGTCGTGCGAGTGAATAATCTCGAACTCCTGTTGGCGGGCTACAACACCGGCTACTATAGAGTAATTGTTGATCTCTTCGTGCAAATTGTCAGGATAGCGTCCCGAAAACTCAATACAGCCAAGATCATTTGTATTTAAATAATTAAAATCGGCATAGATATGATCACGCAAATCATAGTAAAGCTGTGGATCCATATAGTTTCCAACACGATTCTGAACATAATCCCAGTTCACGTCACGCCATACTATCGGAGTGCTGTTCATTCCGATTATTCTTAAAAAACTCTGGTCTTCGTCGCCCCAGGGTTTAGGAATACAGAATGTAATCTCCATATCCTCTTGTTGCGACATGCCTTTAGTTAGTCCGTAGCTGGCAGTTCCAAGTCCTCCGAGAATATGCGGGGGGAACTCCCAACCAAACATTAAAACTTTCATGAATTGTTCCTCCTCTTATGAATTATATTTAGATAATAGCTTCAGTATTCTCAGAATCTCAGCCACATTCATTGCAAACGATACCGCTCCGCGACCTTTAAAAGGCGGATTTCCATCGAACAATTCAGGAAGCGATCCAATGCAATGGTGTGTCATTTCATCTTCGAAACCAATGAGCTGACGTTCTACAAACGAAACACCACTCATTTTATAGATGCGCAGATATGCCTCCATATAAAAACCCATTAACCATGGCCACGCTGTACCCTGATAGTAAGCATAATCCCGCTGAAGCTGAGGGCCGACATAATTCGGACTATAACCACCGCTTTTCGGGCTCAGTGTGCGAAGACCTTTTGGTGTAAGAAGTTCTTTAGTAACAATATCCAGCACCTGTTTCTTTTGTGCTTTATCCAGAGGAGAATAATCGAAAGCGACTGTAAAAATCATATTTGGCCGAACGCTCCAATCCATCATATAACCATCTACATAATCCATAAGATAGCCATATTCATTGCGGAAAACATCAACGAATGATGCACCCGTTTTTTCGGCCTGGGCATCAAGAATATCTGCAAAAACAGCATCGCCCGCCTCACGTTTCAGGTCAGCAATGAAGCGCAGGGCATTATACCATAGCGAATTGATTTCTACAATATAGCCAGTACGCGGAATCACCGGACGATCGCTTACCACGGCATTCATCCAGGTAATAGGTTTCTCCGTACCGTTTGCATAGAGCAAACCATTTTCATGAAGAAACAAGTTGTTGTGCTTTCTGTAAAGAATATAATCTATAATGTCCTGAAGTAATGCACCATATTTGGTGATACATTCTTCGCGCGAGACTTCTTTAGCATATTGCTGTATGCTCCATACTGCCCAAAGAAGAACATCCGGATCTTCCATCTCCGAGATGCGATAAGGATTTGTCTCATCATTGATAAAACAACGGATAGCCTTTTCTGCTGTTCTCATCGTTTCTTCGAATTCATCAACTTCATCAACAGCCAGCGTTAATCCCGGAAGTGAAATAAACAAATCGCGGGCACGGCATTTAAACCATGGATAGCCGGCAAGAATATAATGCTCGTCATCCTGTTTATTGTGAAACTGATGTGCAGAGTTTTTCAGGCAATGAAAAAAACTGTCGCGTGGCGTACGGTCTGCCGCTTCAGCTTCGAACAATTTCTTTAATTTGCGTGGAGATATTTCCGATGTTGATGCCGAGAAAACAATGCTGTCTCCCTTTTTGATATCGACTTCAAAATAGCCCGGAACATAAAGATCTTCATTGAAATCATATCCGCGTTCCCGCTCTTTAAAATATTCGATACCACGATACCAGTCGGGATCAAAATGAAAAGTGTTACTCTTGTTCAGTTGCATGAAGAGCTCCGGGTATCCCGGATACATACAAGTCTTAATTCCATTTTCAACTTCTTCGTATTCACGGCTGGCTCTGTCGTTTTCGTGTGTGTATTCTCTTACACTGCGGAAAGCCAGGAATGGGCGAAGGCGAAGTTTGGTTGCTGAGTGTGCTTCAAGAAGTGTGTAGCGTATTAAAATGCGGTTTTCATAGTGAACAAAGATTTTTTCTTTTCTTAAAATAACTCCACCCACACGATAGGTGCAGGCCGGAACATGTTCACAATCAAATTCACGGATGTATTTGTGTCCGTTTGGGCTGAAATGATTGCCTGCATATTCATGTAATCCGAGATTAAATTCTGCTCCGTGTTGTATGACAGTTTCGTCAAGTGATGATAGTAAGACATGGTTTTCATCGTCAAGATTTGGTACAGGTATTACCAATAATCCATGGTATTTACGTGTGTTACATCCGACTATAGTCGTACAATGATAAGCCCCTGACCTGTTTGTGCGTAGAATCTCTCTCGGTAAAGATTCTTCAAGATTGGTCATTAAGGTCTTGTCAAAATGCAAATAGCTCATAGGCGTACTCAATTTAGTGTTAATTATAATTCCAGTTTTATAATCTGTTAATAAGGATTTCCTCCAAAAGTACGAATAATGAAGAAATAGAGAAAAAAACAGTCCTATTATTTTTAAAAATAGTTTAAATATTAGTAGCATTGCAAAAATATTCATTTTTATTACACCTATGAAGCATGATACTAAGCGGATATTCCTGGCGGCTGCATTCCCGCTTTTTGTCCTTTTAATTTTATACATCATCAAGTTGACTGAGTTTGCTTTAGATGTTAATTTTTATCATTTAGGAATATATCCTTTAAAAGAAAAGGGTCTGATTGGCATTTTGACTCATCCCTTAATCCACAGTGGTTTCAAACATTTATTAGCCAATACAATTCCTCTGTTTTTTCTTTCCTGGTGTTTGTTTTATTTTTACCGGGATCTGGGTTATCTCATTTTTCTGTGTATCTGGATCGGTGCAGGAATATTCACATTTTTCATCGGGAAAACAGGGTGGCATATGGGGGCGAGCGGTGTAATTTACGGATTGGCTTTTTTCTTGTTTTTTAGTGGTTTAATGCGACGGCACAAACCTTTAATTGCCATCTCTCTATTAGTTACTTTTCTTTACGGAAGTCTGGTCTGGCAGATGTTTCCGCATTTCACCGCTTCTAATGTTTCGTGGGAAGGACATTTGGGTGGGGCAATAGCTGGAGTTATCTGTGCCATGGCATTTCTTAAATATGGTCCGCAACGCCCGGCTCCTGCTGTGGAAGAGGATGA